>NZ_JBRUHR010000006.1:0-99342 GCF_053206925.1 Streptococcus dentiloxodontae
GACGGTGACGGCGACGGACAGTGCGGGTCATAGCACGAGTCAGGCCATCACGATCACGGTTCAGCGGGATACGGACGGCGATGGGACGCCGGATGTCACGGACTCAGACGATGACAATGATGGGATTTTGGACAGCGACGACAAGCATCCGAAAGTGGCCGACAGTTCGGCCCCTGTCATCAGCGCGTCCGATGCGACGATTGTGGAGCATACGGCGGTCAGCCTACCGGTTTCAGCAAGCGATGAGGATGACGCGACGGTAGAGGTTAGCGTCAGCGGCTTGCCAACGGGCTTGAGTCATGATGCGTCGACCAACCAAATCACGGGCAGCGCCAGTGGCGAGAACTGGACGAGTGATACGGACGAAAGCCATGCCTACACGGTGACGGTGACGGCGACGGACAGTGCGGGTCATAGCACGAGTCAGGCCATCACGATCACGGTTCAGCGGGATACGGACGGCGATGGGACGCCGGATGTCACGGACTCAGACGATGACAATGATGGGATTCTTGATAAATATGATCATCTGCCTAAAACACCTAATGCGATGACCCAGATGGTTAATATTGAACTTTACTATTTGAAGGAAGGCGGTAATTTCTTTGTTAAGGAGATTCTCACAGGCATTTCCAACGGTATTATTCAAACGCGTGTATATGTGGCGCCAGACGGTTATCATTTTGATCCATCGTCAATCTTTGTCGATCCTGTCGAATATACCCTTTCAGAGGATAATAAGATTCTAACTGTTTTTGGTACTTTTGATGATTCTTTCAATCCAGAAGGTGAAGATACACAGAAACAATGGCTGCGCGCAGTTCTTATCAAAGATGAGGTTCAGTCTGTAACTGCTGTTAATTCAGATAAAGAAGTTGCAGCGCCTGATTCGGAAAAAGAGACTATTCAAACCAAATCGGAACTTCCAAATACTGGTGAATCAAGTAATAATCTGACTTTAGCTGGTCTTGCTTTAATACTAGCCTCTCTTGGTATTTATGTGCTTGACAAGAAGAAAGAAAATGATTAGATATTCTCTTTGAATTAAAATGCAGTTGAGAAACTTTCTCAGCTGTGTTTTTTTAATGAAAGAAAAATATCGTTATATAAAAAGCGTTTACATTTTTTTGACTCTGCTATTTTCAAAAAAATATGTTATAATTTTAAGGTTAATACATATAATATAGAGGAAAAAATGACAAATTTAAGAACAGATATCCGTAATGTGGCTATTATTGCTCACGTTGACCATGGTAAAACAACTCTTGTTGACGAATTATTAAAACAATCGCATACTCTTGATGCCCATAAGGAGCTTGAAGAGCGTGCAATGGACTCAAATGATTTAGAAAAAGAACGTGGAATTACTATCCTTGCTAAAAATACAGCAGTTGCATACAATGATGTACGTATTAATATCATGGACACTCCTGGGCATGCGGACTTCGGAGGAGAAGTTGAGCGTATCATGAAAATGGTTGATGGTGTTGTTCTTGTTGTAGATGCCTATGAAGGAACAATGCCTCAGACACGTTTTGTGCTGAAAAAAGCTCTGGAACAAAATTTAACCCCAATTGTCGTTGTTAATAAAATTGATAAACCATCTGCCCGTCCGGCAGAAGTAGTAGATGAAGTTCTTGAACTTTTTATCGAATTGGGTGCAGATGATGAACAATTAGATTTCCCAGTTGTTTATGCTTCTGCCATCAATGGAACCTCATCTCTCTCAGATGATCCGTCTGATCAGGAAGAAACGATGGCGCCAATTTTTGATACTATTATTGATCATATTCCAGCACCTGTTGATAATTCAGATGAGCCTCTTCAGTTCCAAGTTTCTCTTCTTGATTACAATGACTTTGTCGGTCGTATCGGTATTGGCCGCGTCTTCCGCGGTACTGTTAAAGTTGGTGACAATGTTACACTTTCAAAACTTGATGGAACAACAAAGAACTTTCGTGTTACTAAACTTTTTGGTTTCTTCGGTCTTGAACGCCGTGAAATTCAGGAAGCAAAAGCCGGTGATTTGATTGCTGTTTCCGGTATGGAAGACATCTTTGTCGGAGAAACAGTAACACCGACTGATGCTATTGAGCCCCTACCAGTGCTTCGTATTGATGAACCAACCCTTCAAATGACCTTCTTGGCGAATAACTCACCATTTGCAGGTCGCGAAGGTAAGCATGTCACATCACGAAAAGTTGAAGAGCGGCTTTTAGCTGAACTTCAGACAGATGTTTCTCTTCGGGTTGAAGCTACAGATTCTCCAGATAAATGGACAGTATCAGGTCGTGGTGAGCTTCACTTGTCAATACTGATTGAAACGATGCGCCGCGAAGGTTATGAATTGCAAGTCTCTCGTCCGGAAGTTATTATTAAAGAAATTGACGGAGTCAAATGTGAGCCCTTTGAACGTGTTCAAATTGATACGCCAGAAGAATATCAAGGTTCCATCATCCAGTCCTTATCAGAACGTAAGGGTGATATGCTTGATATGCAGATGGTGGGCAACGGTCAAACACGTTTAATCTTCCTTGTTCCAGCCCGTGGACTTATCGGTTACTCAACAGAATTCTTGTCAATGACACGTGGTTACGGGATCATGAACCACACCTTTGACCAATATTTGCCTGTTATTGCTGGTGAAATCGGAGGACGCCACCGTGGTGCACTGGTTTCTATTGATACCGGTAAAGCAACGACCTATTCTATTATGCGTATTGAAGAGCGCGGTACTATCTTTGTCAATCCAGGCACAGAAGTTTATGAAGGCATGATTATCGGTGAGAATGCCCGTGAAAATGATCTCGGTGTTAATATCACGACTGCTAAACAAATGACCAATGTTCGTTCTGCCACTAAAGATCAAACTGCTGTTATCAAGACACCGCGTATTTTAACGCTTGAAGAATCATTGGAATTTTTGGATGATGATGAATATATGGAAGTAACTCCTGAATCTATTCGTCTACGTAAGCAAATTTTAAACAAAGCAGCTCGTGATAAAGCCAATAAAAAGAAGAAATCAGCTGAATAAGAAAACGTAAAAACTAGAAAAGAGAAAAATGTTTTATTTAATTGTCGCACTCTTGATTGCATCTTATTATTTCTTTATTGCTCCTAAAACGATTAAAAATACCATGAATCTCCTTTTAGTCGTATCGGTTCTGGCGCTTCTTTTGCTACTAGCGGTTCTGTCTATTATTAAATTCTTTAGCCTTCCTGGTGAGTTCTTTGTTACTGTGGGGATGATAGTATTGAGCTACTTCACTCTCAAAGATTTGTTTGGTCTTTCGACTCATGGACAATCGGCTGCGCAGCAATCTTATTCACGTCAAGCCAAAAGACGTTATCGTCATAGAAAATGATCGCTTAAGTGATCATTTTTTCTTTTAGCTAAAGGTCTTTCTTGAAATGGGACTTAATTAAGGGTAAAATAGTGGTGATATATTTTTGATAGAACGGATATTTTATGAAATCACTAACGCAATTGGAAAACAAAAAAGTTTTGGTACTTGGCTTGGCAAAATCTGGCGAAGCCGCTTCTCGGTTACTGGCAAAATTAGGAGCCATTGTAACAGTCAATGATGGTAAACCTTTTGATGAAAATCCCTCTGCACAGGCTCTTTTAGAGGAAGGTATTAAAGTCATTTGTGGCAGTCACCCTATTGAGCTTTTAGATGAAGATTTTGAGCTTTTGGTTAAAAACCCAGGAATTCGCTATGACAATCCGATGGTAATGGGCGCACTTGAAAAAGGAATCCCAGTGTGGACAGAGGTTGAATTAGCTTACTTGGTTTCTGAAGCTCCAATTATTGGGATTACAGGTTCTAACGGCAAGACAACAACGACTACCATGATTGCAGAGGTTTTGAACGCTGCTGGTCAGTCTGCTCTTTTATCTGGAAATATCGGTTTCCCTGCTTCAGAAGTTGTTCAGGAAGCAACAGCAGCAGATACACTGGTTATGGAATTATCTTCTTTCCAGCTTATGGGAGTAGATCGTTTTCACCCGCATATTGCTGTTATTACCAATCTTATGCCAACTCATATTGATTATCATGGGACTTTTGAAGATTATGTGGCGGCTAAATGGAATTTGCAAAACCATATGACGGCAGAAGATTTTGTTGTTCTCAATTTTAATCAAGATTTAGCAAAAAAACTAGCTGCTCAAACACAGGCGACAGTTGTTCCTTTTTCAACGACTGAGAAGGTTGATGGTGCCTATTTAGAAAATGGTGTTCTGTATTTTAAAGGTGAGTCTGTTATGCAAGCACAAGAAATTGGTGTGCCAGGCAGTCACAATATAGAAAATGCTCTGGCAACGATAGCTGTCGCTAAGTTGTCAGGTGTCTCAAATGATACAATTAGGACAACCTTATCAGCTTTTGGAGGGGTCAAACACCGTCTTCAGTATGTGACAGAAATTGATGGTGTTGTATTTTACAATGACAGCAAATCAACTAATATTTTAGCGACACAAAAGGCTCTTTCTGGTTTTGATAATAGCAAAGTTATTTTAATCGCAGGCGGACTTGACCGTGGTAATGAGTTTGACGAATTAGTTCCAGATATAACTGGTCTTAAAGAAATGGTTATTCTTGGGGAATCCGCTGTGCGTGTTAAACGTGCGGCAGATAAAGCAGGGGTTCCTTATGTTGACGCCAAAGACGTGGCAGATGCAGCACAACTTGCTTTTGAACATGCAGATGCTGGAGATGTTGTCTTACTCAGCCCTGCTAATGCTAGCTGGGATATGTATAAGAACTTTGAAGTACGCGGGGACGAATTTATCGCGACAGTTGAAGCGTTGAAGGGGTAAGCTATGGCCAAGACAAAAAGGATTCTCTTTACAGGCGGCGGTACCGTAGGACATGTGACCTTAAATCTTATATTGATTCCTAAATTTCTCACAGATGGGTGGGAGGTACATTATATTGGCGATAAGCATGGGATTGAGCATGAACAGATTAAGGCTTCAGGACTTGATGTCACTTTTCACTCCATTGCAACAGGAAAGCTTCGTCGGTACTTTTCGTGGCAAAATCTATTGGATGTCTTTAAGGTTGGCTGGGGGCTTCTTCAGTCTTTGATTATTATTGCGAAACTGCGGCCGCAAGCTCTTTTTTCAAAAGGTGGCTTTGTATCGGTTCCGCCGGTTATTGCATCAAAATTGCTGCGCTTACCTGTATTTGTACATGAGTCAGACCTTTCTATGGGCTTGGCAAATAAAATTGCTTATAAATTTGCAACGACAATGTACAGTACGTTTGAACAAGCTGACAGTTTAACAAAGGTCAAACATGTTGGAGCTATTACAAAAGTCGAGCCAGAAAAAATTGAAGCAGGAGTCAACCAAAAAATAGAAGAAATTAAAGCTTATTTTGATACAAATAAAAAGACATTGCTGTTTATTGGAGGGTCGGCAGGAGCAAAAGTTTTTAATGAATTCATTTCTCAGACACCTGCTTTGATGGAAAATTATAATGTCATCAATATCTCAGGTGATCAGTCACTAAACACCTTATCAAAGAATCTTTACCGTGTGGATTATGTGACCGATCTCTATCAGCCTTTGATGTCTTTAGCAGATGCGGTTGTGACACGTGGAGGCTCTAATACCATTTTTGAACTGGTTGCTATGCAAAAGCTGCACATAATAGTCCCTCTCGGTAAAGAAGCCAGCCGTGGGGATCAGTTGGAAAATGCCGCTTATTTCGAGAAAAAGGGATATGCCCTTCAATTAAAAGAGCAGGATTTGACTTTGGATAACTTAAAAGAGGAGCTAGCTCTGCTATTTGCTCAAGAAGCTAGCTTCAAAAAGGCGATGAGTCAGTCTGAAGAAATCACTTCGCAAGAAGCTTTTTATGATTTGTTAATCCAAGATATTTCAAAAAAATAGAGGAAGAAATGGCAAAAAAAGAATCATCGCAAGAAAAAGAAACACCCTCTCTGACAGAATGGCAGAAGCGAAATCTTGAATTTCTCAAGAAAAAAGAGGCTGAGGAAGCAGAAAACGAAAAGACTCGACAAGAAGCTTTAGAGCAACGGCGTCCAAAGGAAGAAACAGAAGAAAAAAACGAGGAATCCAAATCATCTGATAAGGATGACGTTTCAGAGGATAAACCAACTAAAGAAGAAAAGATTCAGGCTCGCTTAGCCAAACGCTTAGAAAAACGTGAGAGAAAACGTCAAAAAGAAGCTGCTAGCCGTATTCCAATTAAGGAAAAGCGGTTAGCAGGGATTGTCCTATCTTTTTTTAGTATTTGTATACTTTTATCTATTTTTCTGCTTTCACCGTTGTCGAAAGACAAAAATATCACCGTTTCTGGATTAGTGAATGCCCAAGAAACAGATATTTTATCAGCCAGCGCTATTCAGGAGAGTGATTATATTACTACTGTCCTTTGGAACAGCAGTACGATTGAGAAAAAAATTGAGGCCGATAATACTTGGGTTAAAGATGCAAGGATTAGTTATGGCTTTCCCAATAATTTAAATATTGCCATTACCGAATATCAAATTGTTGCTTATAAGCAGACTGACAATGGTTACAATCCTATTTTGGAAAATGGCAAGGTTGATGGATTGGTATCAGCTGATAATCTTCCGGAAAACTTTATCACGGTTAATATTGACAACAAAGATTACCTCAAAACGTTTGTCAAGAAAATAGCTAAGATGAGTAAGGAACTGACCTCTGAAATCAAAGTAGTCAGCTTAACGGCTACAGATGCTACTCCTGATTTGCTGTCTTTAGAGATGCAAGATGGAAATACTGTCCGTGTTCCTCTGTCTGATTTGGAAACCAAGCTGCCTTATTATGACAAAATTAAGACTAAGCTAGATGGGACAGCAATTGTTGATATGGAAGTTGGTATTTATACCACTACATCAGATTTGGAATCTTCTGCTGCAAGTGCAGAATCATCATCTTCAGAAGCAGATGCTGCGGCAAGTGATAACAGTGATTCTTCAGAGGCAGGAAGTGTGACAGAATCAAGTCAGACTGTTGATACTGAAACAACAACTGAAAACTTGACAGAATCAGCTTCTGAATAAAATTAAGTTTATATAACAAAAAACGTAAATTACTAACATTATGCGCTTTTTTATGGTATAATAATTTCTGAATAATGTTGTTTTTATACAGCTTACTAAAGATACTGATTGAAAAGATTGAGAGGTCGAGTGAATGGCTAGAGATGGCTTTTTTACAGGATTAGATATTGGAACTAGCTCGATTAAAGTTCTTGTTGCAGAATTTATCAATGGCGAAATGAATGTTATCGGAGTCAGCAATGTTAAAAGCTCAGGTGTCAAAGATGGCATTATCGTAGACATTGATACTGCAGCAAAATCTATCAAGACAGCTATTGAGCAGGCAGAAGAAAAAGCAGGCATTGCTATTGAACAGGTTAATGTTGGCTTACCTGCGAATCTGCTCCAGATTGAGCCTACCCAAGGAATGATTCCAGTAACGAGTGATTCAAAAGAAATCAAGGATGAAGATGTCGAAAGTGTTGTTCGTTCTGCTTTGACGAAGAGTATTACACCTGAACGCGAAGTGATTTCTCTGGTGCCAGAAGAATTTGTTGTAGATGGTTTTCAGGGGATTCGTGACCCTCGCGGTATGATGGGTATTCGTCTTGAAATGCGCGGACTTATTTATACAGGTCCTAGCACCATTCTTCACAATCTTCGCAGAACAGTTGAACGAGCTGGTATCAAAGTTGAGAATGTTATTATTTCTCCTCTGGCAATTGCCCGTACTGTTTTGAACGAAGGTGAACGAGAGTTCGGAGCTACGGTAATTGATATGGGTGGCGGTCAAACTACTGTTGCCAGTATGCGGGCTCAAGAACTTCAATTTACCAATATCTACTCTGAAGGCGGCGAATATGTCACTAAGGATATTTCGAAGGTTCTTAAAACCTCGATGCAAATGGCAGAGGCTCTGAAATTTAATTTTGGTGATGCCAATGTTGCAGAAGCCAGCGAGACAGAGACAGTTCAGGTTGAGGTTGTTGGAGAAAGAGCTCCGGTTGAAGTGACAGAGCGCTATTTATCCGAAATTATATCTGCTCGCATTAAGCATTTGCTGGATCGTATTAAACAAGATCTTGATCGCGGCCGTCTTCTTGAGTTGCCAGGAGGCATCGTATTGGTTGGCGGAGGAGCTATTATGCCAGGTATCGTAGAAGTAGCTCAAGAAGTCTTTAATACCAATGTTAAACTTTACGTTCCCAATCAAGTTGGTATTCGCAATCCAATGTTTGCCAATGTTATTAGTTTGGTTGAGTATGTCGGAACTCTGACAGATGTTGATGTCATTGCTCAAAAAGCCGTTACAGGTGAAGAATTGCTTCGCAGAAAACCTGTAGATGTTGGAACATCAGCAGATACAGACCAATTTGTTCAGGCAGCTCATCCGCAGCAAGGTGTTGTGCACAATATTCCGCGTCCTTTAGATGCTACAGCTGCGTCAAATGGGCCGTCAGCTGAAAATGATGATGAACCAAAGCAAAAAATTGGCGATCGTGTTCGCGGGATATTCGGTAGTATGTTTGATTAAGAATGAATATAAGTGAGGAAATAAAATGAGTTTTTCATTTGACGCTGCGTCAGTTCAAGGTGCAGTTATTAAAGTTATCGGTGTCGGTGGTGGTGGCGGAAACGCCATCAACCGAATGATTGATGAGGGATTAGCTGGTGTTGAATTTATAGCTGCTAATACAGATATCCAGGCTTTGAGTGCTTCAAAAGCTGAAACAGTTATCCAATTAGGACCTAAATTGACTCGCGGTCTCGGTGCTGGAGGTCAGCCTGAAATCGGTCGAAAGGCTGCAGAAGAAAGTGAAGAAGCTTTGACAGAAGCCCTGACAGGTGCTGATATGGTCTTTATCACTGCTGGAATGGGCGGTGGTTCTGGTACAGGAGCTGCTCCAATTATTGCCCGCATTGCAAAAGATCTCGGTTCTCTTACTGTTGCAGTTGTAACACGTCCATTTGGCTTTGAAGGAAATAAACGCAGTAATTTTGCTGTTGAAGGGATTCAAGAACTTCGTGAACAAGTGGACACATTGCTGATCATTTCAAATAACAATTTGCTGGAAATTGTTGATAAAAAGACACCTCTTCTTGAAGCACTTAGCGAAGCAGATAATGTTCTTCGTCAGGGGGTTCAAGGGATTACAGACCTCATCACAAGCCCTGGACTTATCAACCTTGACTTTGCCGATGTTAAAACAGTTATGGCAAATAAAGGCAATGCTCTTATGGGTATTGGTATTGGTTCTGGAGAAGAGCGTATCACTGAAGCAGCTCGCAGAGCAATTTATTCACCACTTTTGGAAACAACAATTGATGGTGCAGAAGATGTTATTGTCAATGTTACCGGCGGTCTTGATATGACATTAACTGAGGCTGAAGAAGCTTCTGAAATTGTTAGTCAGGCAGCTGGTAAGGGTGTCAATATCTGGCTTGGTACAGCCATTGATGACACTCTTAAAGATGAGATTCGTGTAACAGTTGTGGCAACAGGTGTTCGTAAAGAAAAAACTGAAAAGGTTACTGGTATCCCAGCATCACGTCCATTTGCTCAATCGGTACCAAATTCTGAGACACGTTCAGCAATGTCAGGTCAGCCTCAAGGCCAGTCAACTGTACAGCCATCATTTGAGCGTCGCAACTCCTTTGATTACGGTGAAACACATAATATGCCTCAAGCAGGTCTTCGTCCAGCTCAGTCTGTGCCAATTCAAAATCAAGAGCAATCAGCTTTTGGTAATTGGGATTTACGTCGTGATAATATTGCCCGTCCAGAAACTGGAGAATTAGATAGCCAGCTGACAATGTCAACTTTTGCTAATAATACAGAAGATGATGATGAACTGGAAACACCGCCATTCTTTAAAAATCGATAATGATGAATTTAAAATCTAATAAGGAATCAGTTTATTCGGCCGTAGCTGAAGCTTGTCAGAAGGCTGGACGTTCTGTACAGGATGTATCCATTATTGCTGTAACTAAGTATGTTGATTCTAGGACAGCAGAAGAACTTGTTCAGACAGGAATTACTCACATTGGTGAAAACCGTGTAGATAAATTCTTGGATAAGTATCAGGCCTTGAGCGGCTATGATGTGACTTGGCATTTGATTGGAAGCCTGCAGCGCCGCAAAGTCAAGGACGTTATCAACTTTGTTGATTATTTTCACGCTTTGGATTCAGTTAAATTAGCTCAAGAAATTCAAAAACGTGCTGAACATCCTATTAATTGTTTCCTTCAAGTCAATATTTCTGGTGAAGAAACCAAACACGGTTTTTCGCCTCAAGAAATGGAACAGGTTCTTGAGCAAATTGAGCCTTTGGATAAAGTCCGAGTTGTTGGGCTGATGACAATGGCACCAATTGATGCGACGGATGAAGAACTCAACAGCATCTTTGCTGCAGCTGAAGAGCTTCGGAAGTCAATTCAGTCAAAACACTTAAAGAATATACCTTGTGATGAACTAAGTATGGGAATGAGTGGTGATTTTAAAATAGCCATTCAGAATCATTCAACCTTTGTCAGAATAGGTACAGCCTTCTTTAAATAACATGGAGAATTAACTATGGCATTCAAAGATAGATTTGAAAAAATTATCTCATACTTTGATACTGATGAGGTAACAGAAAATGAGGAGCCAACACAAAAACCAGCTTCTCAGCCTCGTCCAGCTGCAGCGCAGCAGCCCCAACAGCGTCCAATTGCTAGTCATCGACCTCAGGTAGTTCAAACGCGACGTCCTCAAAGTCAGACAGACGCACAAGAAACACCGCCAGTCCGCAGTCTGCCAGTTAACCGCAGTCAAATACAGCAGGCGGCTCAAGCTAATCCAACTAAGACTACAATTGCCATCAAATACCCTAAACGATATGAAGATGCACAAGAAATTGTAGACCTCTTAATTGAAAATGAATGTGTTCTGATTGATTTCCAATATATGTTAGAAGCTCAAGCACGTCGCTGTCTGGATTTCATTGACGGAGCTAGCAAAGTTCTAACTGGAAATTTACAAAAGGTTGGTTCATCAATGTACCTTTTAACACCTATCAATGTTGTTGTTGATATGGAAGAGATTGGGCTTGCAAACATTGGTCAAGAAGCTAACTTTGATTTTGATATGAAGAGACGATAAAATATGATCGCCTATTTATTAATTCTACTGAGCCGTTTGATTACAGTTTATTCTTGGATTCTGATAATTTATGCCCTTTTGTCTTGGTTCCCAGGAGCTTACGATACTTGGTTTGGCCGTCTGTTGCACCAGCTTTCAGAACCAATTTTGCGTCCATTGCGCCGCTTTAACTTGACTATTGCTGGTCTTGATTTTACTATTATGGTAGCTATTGTCCTGATGCAGGTTTTATACCGACTTGTGGTAATAATTCTTATATAAAATGGTGAAACTTGATAAAATTGAACAGCATTATCAGCCCAGTGAAAGGGTATTTGTTGAGAGGATTAGAGAATACTGTCAGCAGGTGGAAGATAGGTATGTTCCACATCTGACAGATTTTCTAAATCCTCGTGAAATTCAAATAATAAGAGATCTTGGCAATCATTATGGTTTGACAGTACATGCCAGTGTAGATTGGTTTTCGACTGAATATGGCAGAGTGATTATAGCACCTAACTATTATCAGTTGGACTCCAATGATTTTGAGTTACGTCTGCTGGAAATTGTTTATACTAGCAAATTTCATAGACTGACCCATTCACAAATTATGGGAAGTCTTCTTAACCAGTTAGGAATTGACCGCAGACTTTTTGGTGATATCTTATTGGATGATAATGGCAGAGCACAAATCTTTGTAACAGCGGCTATGATGAATTACTTCATAAGTGCTGTTGATAGAATTGGAAGAACTTCTGTTTGTCTCAAGGAAACTGCACTGAGTGATAAAATTGAAAATCACGAAGAGGCTATTAGAGATTTTGTTCTCTTATCCAGTCTGCGTTTAGATAATGTTATTGCAACTGTTTTGAGAATCTCTCGAACTGCAGCTGATAAGCTGATTGCCAGTGAGAAAGTCAAGCGGAATTATCAGCCCCTAACTAAGCCAACTCAGCAAGTCGAAGCAGGAGATATGATTTCTGTTAAGGGATTTGGCCGCTTTAAACTGCTTAGCCTTGAGGGGTACTCTAAGTCAGGTAAACATAAAGCTACTGTTGAAAAGAACTTAAATAAAAAGTCTATTCGAAATTAGACTTGCTTTAGATGATAAGAAGGTTATAATGGCGCTTACGGTATTTGATATAAAAGATAAGGTATTCTCAAAAGAAGATTCATGATTATAATCCAAATAAGGTTGATGAATTTTTAAATCTTATCTTTCAAGGATTAACTAGTAAAAACTGACTATGATAATCTTAGTAAAGTCTGCGAGCTAATTGAACTAGCTTAGCTATTTTATAAAAATGTAAACTAAAGGAGACAGGTAATGGCAATTACTGCACTTGATATTAAAGATAAAACATTCTCCACAAAATTGCGTGGTTACAGTCCAGAAGAAGTTGATGATTTTTTGGATATCATCTATGATGACTATGAGGAGTTGGTTCGTGACAATCGTACTCTTGCGACTCGTATCAAAGATCTGGACGAAAAATTAGCCTACTTCGATGAAATGAAAGAATCTCTTAGTAAGTCTGTTATTTTAGCACAGGAAACAGCTGAAAAGGTAAAGACCTCAGCTGCAGATGAATCTGCTAATCTTTTAGCCAAGGCTAAATATGATTCTACGCATTTGATTGAAGAGGCTAAAGCAAAAGCTTCAGAGATTTTACGCGATGCAACCGACGAAGCAAAACGTGTAGCTGTCGAAACTGAGGATTTAAAACGTCAAAGCCGTATTTTCCACCAGCGTTTGCTGGCTGCGGTTGAAGGACAGCTCGGTTTAGCCAATGCGCCTGAATGGAATGAATTATTACAGCCTACAGCTGTTTATCTTCAGAATTCAGATGCGGCTTTCAAAGAAGTTGTTGAAAAAGTGCTTGATGAGTATGTGCCAGAATCAAATGACGCTGCATCATTTGATGCAACACGCCAATTTACTCCTGAAGAAATGGCTGAGCTACAGCGCCGTGTTGCTGAGAGCAATAAACAGTTAGAAGCTGAAACATCTATCGGCGATACACAGCCAGTTGAAATCATTGCTCCAGAAGACTTCGTAATTCAGGAAAGAGAAGAAGTTGAAAACGATACAGATGAGCATGGAATCAATCTTAACGAAACGCAGACTTTCAAATTAAATATTAACGAATAAGAAAAATACAGCTTTGCAATGATATTAACAGCGAGCAGGAGATGGTGTGAGTCCTGCAGTCTCTGATTGTTTAGCTATCATTTTCAATCGTTCTAGCAGAAATAAGTAAGCTAGAAGGTCTGAGCTACCTTACAGCTCAAAGAGGGATAGAAGGTGCTTTATCTTCTATCTAAATCAAGGTGGTACCACGAGCTTTCGTCCTTTGAGATGGGAGCTTTTTCTATGTCTATGGGACTGCCTATTACTTTATTAAGGAGCAAACATGAAATTAAAAGAAACCCTGAACCTTGGCAAAACAGCTTTTCCGATGCGTGCTGGACTTCCGAACAAAGAGCCGCAATGGCAGGCTGCTTGGGAGGAAGCTGAACTTTATAAAAAACGTCAAGAATTAAATGAAGGTAAACCTTCTTTCCACCTTCATGATGGTCCTCCCTATGCCAATGGTAATATTCACGTTGGGCATGCTTTGAACAAAATTTCAAAAGATATTATTGTACGTGCAAAATCTATGTCAGGTTTTTCTGCCCCCTATGTTCCAGGTTGGGACACACATGGACTTCCTATTGAGCAGGTTTTAGCGAAAAAGGGTGTCAAACGTAAAGAGATGGATCTGGCTGAATACCTTGAAATGTGTCGTGACTATGCTCTTTCTCAGGTGGATAAACAGCGTGATGATTTCAAACGTCTAGGCGTTTCAGCGGATTGGGAAAATCCTTATATTACTTTAAAGCCGCAATATGAAGCAGACCAAATTCGTGTTTTTGGTGCTATGGCTGATAAGGGCTATATTTATCGCGGCGCTAAGCCAGTCTATTGGTCTTGGTCATCAGAGTCTGCTCTTGCGGAGGCAGAAATTGAATATCATGATATTGATTCTACCTCACTCTATTATGCTAACCGTGTGAAAGACGGCAAAGGGATTCTTGATACTGATTCTTACATTGTCGTTTGGACCACAACACCATTCACCATTACAGCTTCGCGAGGGTTGACTGTTGGACCGGATATGACCTATGTACTTGTTTTGCCTGATGGCTCAGCGCGTAAATACCTCGTAGCTGAGGTTCTGGTTGATAGCTTGGCTGAAAAATTCGGCTGGGCATCTTTTGAGATTCTAGCTCGATATAATGGTAAGGAACTCAATCATATTGTCGTTGAGCATCCATGGGATACAGAAGTTGATGAGCTGGTTATTCTTGGTGATCATGTTACGACAGATTCAGGTACAGGTATTGTTCATACGGCTCCAGGTTTTGGTGAAGATGACTACAATGTCGGGATTGCCAATGGACTTGAAGTAGCTGTGACGGTTGATAGCCGTGGAATCATGATGGAAAATGCGGGGCCTGAATTTGAAGGTCAGTTCTATGATAAGGTTCTGCCAACTGTAAAGGAAAAATTAGGTGATTTACTCCTTGCATCAGAAGTGATTACTCACTCCTATCCATTTGATTGGCGTACGAAGAAACCAATTATTTGGCGTGCAGTACCGCAATGGTTTGCATCAGTATCGCAATTCCGCCAAGATATTCTTGATGAAATTGAAAAGACGAATTTTCATCCATCATGGGGTAAGACACGTCTTTATAACATGATTCGTGATCGTGGTGACTGGGTTATTTCCCGCCAGCGTGCTTGGGGAGTTCCTCTTCCAATTTTTTATGCAGAAGATGGTACCGCAATTATGACCAAAGAAGTTACAGATCATGTGGCAGATCTCTTTGAAGAACATGGTTCAGTCATCTGGTGGAAGCGTGAGGCTAAAGATCTTCTGCCTCAGGGATTTACCCATCCAAGTTCTCCAAATGGCATTTTTGAGAAAGAAACGGATATCATGGATGTTTGGTTTGATTCAGGCTCATCATGGAATGGTGTTATGAATGCGCGTGATAATCTTTCCTATCCAGCAGATCTCTATCTTGAAGGCTCTGATCAGTACCGTGGTTGGTTCAACTCATCACTTATCACTTCTGTAGCTGTCAATGGACATGCACCTTATAAATCAGTTTTATCTCAAGGTTTTGTTCTTGATGGTAAGGGTGAAAAGATGTCTAAGTCAAAAGGAAATATCATTTCGCCGAACGATGTTGCTAAGCAGTACGGAGCTGAAATTTTGCGTCTCTGGGTGGCTTCTGTAGATACAGATAGTGATGTTCGTGTATCAATGGATATTCTTGGTCAGGTTTCTGAAACCTATCGAAAAATCAGAAATACGCTTCGTTTCTTGATTGCCAATACATCTGATTTTAATCCTAATACAGATGCCGTTACTTTTTCTGATCTTCGTCAAGTTGATCAATATCTAACAGTCAAATTTAATAAATTGGTTCAAACCATTTTAAATGCTTATGAAGCTTATGATTTTATGGCTATTTACAAAGCTGTTGTCAACTTTATCACGATTGATTTATCGGCTTTCTATCTTGATTTTGCTAAAGATATTGTTTACATTGAAGCAGCAGATAGCAAAGAACGCCGTCAAATGCAGACTGTTTTCTATGATATTTTGGTTAAAATTACCAAGCTTTTAACCCCTATTCTTCCTCATACAGCTGAAGAAATCTGGTCCTATCTTGACTTTGAAACCGAAGAATTTGTTCAATTATCTGAAATGCCTAAAGCTGAAACCTTTGTCAATGAAGCTGAGCTTCTGACAAATTGGGAAACTTTCATGACTTTCCGTACGCAGGCACAAAAAGCTCTCGAGGAAGCTCGTAATGAAAAGGTTATTGGTAAATCTCTAGAAGCTCATCTGACAGTCTATGCTTCAGATGATGTAAAAGCTCTGCTTGAGCAATTAGATAGTGATATTGCCCAGCTTCTTATCGTGTCCGAATTGACAATTGCTCAAGAAACTGCACCATCAGATGCAACGGTATTTGAAAATGTTGCTTTTGCTGTCACACATGCCAAAGGTGATGTCTGTGAGCGCTGCCGCCGTGTTGATATGACGACAAAAGATCGCACTTACAATGCTCACATCTGTGATCACTGTGCAGAAATCGTTGAAAATAATTTTTCAGAAGCAGTAGCAGAAGGATTTGAAATAAAAGTAAAATAGCATTTTCACGGCAATTAAATGTTATATTGAATTCATTTTTATAATTTATCAATTAAAAAAACAACTCATTCGAGTTGTTTTTTATTACAATCCATAATTATAGTCATCATCTTTCATTGCTTCAACGGTTCCAAGCAGATAACCATTTCCGACTTGGCTGAAGAAATCGTGGTTGGATGTCCCTGTAGAAATACCATTCATCACAATAGGATTGACATCATTAGCGGTATCTGGGAAGAGTGGATCCTGTCCCAAATTCATAAGGGCTTTATTGGCATTATAACGCAAGAAAGTCATAACTTCCTCGGTCCAACCAACGGGATCATAGAGTGTTTGAGTATAGAGTTCCTCATTTTCATAGAGTTGATAGAGCAAATCATACATCCAATCGCGGAATTCGCTTTGCTCTTCTTCAGATAGCTCATTAAAGCCAAGCTGGAACTTATAGCCAATGTAAGTGCCATGAACGGATTCGTCACGAATAATCAGTTTGATGATTTCAGCAACATTGGCTAACTTGTTATTACCTAGATAGTAGAGCGGTGTGAAGAAACCAGAGTAGAAAAGGAAGGTCTCAAGGAAAGTAGAAGCGACTTTCTTTTGAAGAGCATTTCCATTTTCATAAATATCATTAATAATTTTTGCTTTTTTTTGCAAATATTCATTGTTGTCGGTCCACTCGAAAATCTCTTCAATTTCTGATTTGGTGTTAAGAGTTGAAAAGATAGACGAATAAGATTTAGCGTGGACAGATTCCATGAATTGGATGTTGTTAAGCACAGCTTCTTCATGCGGGGTACGCACATCGCCGCGAATAGCTTCGACACCAGATTGAGATTGCAAGGTATCTAGCAGTGTCAGACCGCCAAAGACCTTACCAACTAGATCTTTTTCTTCAGCAGAAAGCTTGCGCCAGTCGTCCAAGTCGTTTGACAAGGGAATACGAGTATCAAGCCAGAATTGCTCTGTTAGCTTTTCCCAAGTTGACTTGTCAATCACATCTTCAATTTCATTCCAATTTATTGCTTCGTAGTAGGTTGTCATGATTATCTCCTGATAGAGTTATGAGCTGTATTTTGTTTAGTTATTTTTTGATACTTTTCTTGGGTGGTGGAGTCGTCAGCGACCGACTTCGTCGTTCCATGATTTAACTCAAAACCTGAAGTCTTTGAGTTACCTCCGAGCAACTACGTTGCTCTTGTCACCAAGTCGAAAAGTATTGATTTTGGGTTCAATACGTTCGTTTCTTAAATGTAATGAGTAAATCCCAACAGGTAGGGTTCAAGAATTTTCCCCGAGACTTGCTGTTTAGTTATGACAAGTAGAAAATGAAATCAATAGTACTTCATTTTCGGAGTTAGTAAGTGAGCTAGACAGGCTACCCTAGTGGCTGCTGGGTCAAGGATAGGAGCATTAGCTTCATTCCTGACTGCTCAGTTAAATTACACAGCTTTCGCATTGGTTTGATCCGACCTCGTCACCGTCATCAGTGAAAGTGCGGACATAGTAGATGGACTTGATGCCCTTATTGAAGGCATAATTACGCAGGATAGATAGGTCGCGTGTCGTTTGTTTACTTTCGGTCTTCCATTCGTAGAGTTCTTTTGGCAATTCGCTGCGCAAGAAGAGGGTCAGTGAGAGACCTTGGTCAACGTGTTGCGTTGCAGCTGCATAGACGTCAATCACTTTACGCATATCCATATCGTAAGCAGAAGTGTAGTAAGGAATGGTGTCAGTTGAAAGACCATTGGCAGGATAATAGATTTTCCCAATTTTCTTTTCTTGACGTTCCTCAATACGTTGCGTAATGGGGTGAATGGAAGCAGAGCAGTCATTGATATATGAGATAGAGCCGTTAGGCGCAACTGCTAAGCGATTTTGATGATAGAGACCATCTTTCATAACGGCTTGACGCAGCGCTTCCCAATCTTCTGCTTGAGGAATAAAATGCCCTTCAAAAAGTTCTTTGACACGATCCGATTTTGGAACAAATTGGCCAGTCACATATTTATCAAAGTAAGTGCCATCAGCGTATTTTGATTTGTCAAAGCCAACAAAAGTTTCACCACGTTCTCTTGCAATGTTATTGGATTCTACTAAAGTCCAATAATTCATAAGCATAAAGTAGACATCTGCAAATTCAACAGACTCTGGGCTTCCATACTTGATGTGATGCTTAGCAAGGTAAGAATGCAGCCCCATGGCACCAAGGCCAAAAGTATGGGCTTGGCTATTTCCATTTTTAATAGAAGGAACCGCATCAATGCTGGAAGAATCAGTAACAAAAGTCAATGCGCGTGTCATGGCCTTGATGGAACGTCCGAAGTCAGGTGAGGTCATCATATTCATGATATTGGTTGATCCTAAGTTACATGAAATATCGGTTCCTAAAGTAGTAAATTCTTGTGCATCATTTAAGGTGCTAGGTGCCTGTACCTGAAGAATTTCAGAGCAAAGATTAGACATAATAATCTTACCATCAATAGGATTGCTGCGATTAGCTGTATCAACGTTGACGATATAAGGATAACCAGACTCTTGTTGTAGCTTCGAAATTTCAGTTTCTAAATCACGTGCTTTGATTTTGGTCTTGGTGATATTCGGGTTGGCTACTAACTCGTCGTATTTTTCGGTAATATCAATGTAATTGAATGGAATACCATATTCTCTTTCAACCGTGTAAGGGCTAAAGAGGTACATATCCTCGTTTTTACGTGCCAACTCGTAGAATTTATCAGGAACCGTTACGCCAAGTGATAAGGTTTTAACACGCACTTTTTCATCCGCATTTTCCTTTTTAGTAGAAAGGAAGGCAAGAATATCAGGATGGAAAACATTAAGATAAACAACTCCAGCTCCCTGACGCTGACCAAGTTGGTTGGAGTAGGAGAAGCTGTCTTCAAAGAGTTTCATAACAGGAACAACTCCTGATGCAGCTCCAGCATAGCCTTTGATGGGCGCACCAGCTTCACGCAGATTGCTTAGAGTAATACCTACTCCTCCGCCGATACGGGATAATTGCAGAGCTGAATTAATGGAACGGCCAATAGAGTTCATATCATCAGTTACTTGAATCAGGAAACACGATACCAATTCACCACGACGGCTGCGCCCTGCATTAAGGAAGGAAGGTGTTGCCGGCTGATAACGCTGATTAATCATCTCAATCGCCAAGTCTTTGGCTAGCTGTTCATTACCATCCGCGAAATAAAGGGCATTAAAAAGCACCCGATCTTCCATATTTTCCAAATAATATTCGCCATCATTAGTTTTTAGAGCATATTGCTGGTAGAATTTATAGGCGGCCATAAAGGATTGGAAACGGAAATGATGTGAATGTAGTTCACGATTGATCTGTTCGATAAACTCAGGAGAATATTTATTGATAAAGCCTGCTTCAATGTAGTCATTCTCAACCAAAAATGCAATCTTTTCAGTGATGCTGTCAAAAGCCATAGTATTTGGTTTAACATTTTCCCTGAAAAAAGCGTTTAATGCTTCTTTATCCTTGTGAAGCGGGATTTGTCCATTGACTGGACGGTTAATTTCGTTATTAAGGCGAAAGTAAGATACATCGCTAAGTTCTTTAAGACTCATATTTTATACCAAACCCTTGAACTCATTTTTTGAGTTTAAGGACTTACGAAACAACAATCACAGGGCTGTTTCTTTTCATTCCTTTCTGAATGTTTTATCAAAAAACTAGATAATTTCTTTTAATTTGGCTGGCTGGAAACCAGAAAAGACAACTTCCCCTGCTTCAATAACGGGCGCTGCAGAGAAACCAAGTCCTTTGACGTAGTCAATTTTTTCTGGGTGTTCGTCAATATTGATTTCTTCAAAATCAGCCCCTTCTTTTTCCAAGAACTTCTTAGTCATTTTGCATTGCATGCAGTTATTCTTTGAAAATAACGTAATTTTAGCCATTTGTATTCTCCTTTTCTAATGAGCATGGGATCATTTTTTATTCAATATTTAAAGACTAAATAAAGAATTTTCATGTTCCATACGGCAAATAATAGAATACCCAAAATAGAAGAAAAAAGCAAGCTTTTTATCTAACAAAATACAATATTTTGTGTTATTCGATTAAACAACCCCCTATATATTGTGTTTGTTGTTGATTTGTCAAGTCATTTCAAGACAAAAAAAGAGCACTTGAAGATTTTATTGAATATGTTAATACTAAATGATTTTGGAAAAAGTAAGATTAGCTGCAAATGATGTGATTTTGATGTTATATAAAGTGAACTTATTTAAGGGAATTTAGAAGTTTTAGCTTAAAACTCGCTATTTTATGTTATAAAAAATGACATATGTACGATAAAAGATTGTATTTCTATCAAATTAAGTGTATAATTAAACCGTTATTTACTATATTTTGGAGGAGCTATATATGATGGATTACCAAGCTAGCTTAATTGTTAATAACAAAAAATATCAATACTACAAGTTATCTGATGCGGCTAGAGATGCAGAAGTTGAGTTAAAAAAGCTTCCCTACAGTATCCGTATTTTGCTTGAAAGTTTGTTGAGAAAATATGATGGTATAGATGTCACAAAAAATCACATATCTGACTTGCTGAATTTTCCGAATGTTTCGACTTCTTCTGAAGTCCCCTTCAAACCCAGCCGTGTCATTTTGCAGGATTTTACGGGGGTGCCTGTTGTGGTTGATCTTGCTTCTATGCGAGACGCTATCGTTGACAATGGTGGAAAAGCAGAGCAAATCAATCCTGAGATTCCTGTTGATTTAGTCATCGACCACAGTGTTCAAGTTGACTTTTACGGCTGTGATACTGCCATGGAAGATAATGTTAGCATGGAATTTAAGCGTAATAATGAACGCTATGAATTTCTCAAATGGGCAGAAAAGTCTTTCGACAATTATCGAGCTGTACCTCCTGCAACTGGTATCATCCATCAGGTCAATATCGAATTTTTGAGTGATGTTATCATTGAAAAAGACGGCCTTCTCTATCCGGATTCCATGTTTGGGACAGACAGTCATACCACCATGATCAATGGTATTGGTGTGCTTGGCTGGGGTGTCGGTGGGATAGAGGCAGAAGCTGCCATGCTGGGAGAGGCCTCTTATTTCCCTGTTCCAGATGTTATCGGTGTCCATCTTGTCGGTGAATTACCCAAAATAGCAACAGCGACAGATTTGGCGCTCAAGGTGACTCAAGTTCTTCGTCAGGAAAATGTGGTTGGAAAATTCGTTGAATATTTTGGCGATGGCCTGTCCAATCTTAGTCTGGCAGACCGTGCAACAATTGCTAATATGGCTCCAGAGTACGGAGCAACTTGCGGTTATTTCCCTATTGATGATGAAACGCTGAACTACATGCGTCTAACCAATCGCAGTGACGAGCAAATCAAGATAACTGAGGCTTATGCAAAAGCAAATGATCTTTTCTACAATCTTGATGTCATACCAAATTACACTAAGATTGTAGAGATTGATCTTGCTCAAATCAAGCCGTCTATCTCCGGACCTAAGCGCCCGCAGGATCTAATCCTTTTATCGCAAGCTAAAGAAGCCTTTCAGGAAGCTTTGGTACATGAAGCTGGTGTGCGTGGTTTTGGTCTGGATAAGGCAGAGCTGGATAAAACCGCTACGGTACACCTGCCTGAAGGTGATGAGGTCATTTCAACTGGTCATGTGGCTATTGCAGCTATTACTAGCTGCACTAATACTTCCAACCCTTATGTTCTCATGGCTGCTGGGCTCTTGGCCAAGAAAGCTGTTGAGAAAGGGCTCAGCGTATCGCCAACCGTTAAAACATCCCTAGCTCCAGGTTCCAAGGTGGTGACTGGTTATCTCAAGGCTAGTGGTTTACAAACCTATCTGGATCAGCTTGGCTTTAATTTGGTCGGCTATGGCTGTACGACCTGTATTGGAAACTCAGGCAGTCTGCGCCCAGAAATGGCTGAGGCTATCTCATCGGAAGACTTACTGGTCAGTGCGGTTCTTTCTGGTAATCGTAACTTTGAAGGACGCATTAATCCTTTGGTCAAGGCAAATTATCTAGCCAGTCCGCCTTTGGTAGTAGCTTACGCCTTGGCTGGCAATACCAATATTGATCTGACAGAAGAACCACTCGGTTTTGGAAATAATGGCGAAGCTGTTTATCTTAATGATATCATGCCTAGCCGTGAGGAAATTGAAACTTATGTTGATCGTTATGTGACGCGTCAGCTTTTCCAAGAAGAGTATGCCAATGTTTTTACAGACAGTGAAAAGTGGAATGCTATCCCGACAGAGTCCAGCCAAAATTACAAGTGGAATCTAGCATCAACCTATATCCAGAATCCTCCTTATTTTGAAAACTTAGGAGATGATTTGACAATCAAGCCTTTAAATAACCTCAAGGTCTTGGCTAAGTTTGGAGATACGGTGACAACCGACCACATCTCGCCTGCAGGAAATATCGCTAGAAACAGTCCTGCAGCTCAATACCTTGAAGAGCGCGGCGTGGACTATCAGGATTTTAATTCCTACGGCAGCCGCCGCGGCAATCATGAAGTCATGATGCGAGGCACCTTTGCCAATATTCGTATCAAAAATGAACTGGCGGACGGTAAAATTGGCGGTTATACCAACTATAAGGGTGATATTCTGTCTATTTACGATGCGGCTATGAAATACAAGCAGGATGGGCAGGAGACGATTGTTCTTGCCGGCAAAGATTATGGTATGGGTTCGAGCCGTGACTGGGCTGCCAAAGGTGCCAATCTTTTGGGCGTCAAGGTTGTTCTTGCTGAGAGTTTTGAGCGGATTCATCGTTCCAATTTAGTTATGATGGGGATTTTACCCCTGCAATTTTTGGATGGTCAGACAGCTGATACACTTGAACTGACAGGACAGGAAACTTATACCATTGATTTGCCTGAAAATCCAAGTGTTCATGAAGTGGTGACGGTGACAGCTCAAAGTGAAAATGACAGCAAGACCTTTGAAGCGCTTGTGCGCTTTGATGCTGACGCTGACATTCGTTATTACCAAAATGGTGGTATTCTCCCAATGGTGATTCGTAAGAAATTGAAAGGAGTGTAGGCTATGGGAACAGTTGAAACAAACGGTCTTAAGGATATGATTGCCTGCGATACGCGTATTTCTTCTATTATTGATGATAAGTTAACCTATGCTGGCTATGATATTTCCGAGTTCATGGAACATAAAGCCTCTTTTGAAGAGGTTATCTATCTTTTGTGGAATGGTCATCTGCCAACTCGGATCGAGTTGAAATATTTTGAAACAGAACTTAGGAATAATTATGAGATTAGTGATGCAGTTGAGCAGTGCATTCTCATACAGTCCCGTCCGCATCTGCATCCTATGAGTGTACTTCGCTCAACTGTTTCTTTGCTGGGAGTTTATAATGTTCAGGCAGAAGAACGCTCTTTTGAAGCAGTCTATCAGCAGAGCATTGAACTCATGGCCAAGATGCCGACTATCATTGCGGCTTTTGTCCGTCTGCGTATGGGTGATACACCTCTTGAACCACGTAAAGACTTAGGTTTTGCGGCTAATTTCCTATACATGTTAAATGGAGAAACGCCGTCGGAATTGGAAATCGAAGCGATGAACCGTGCCCTGATTTTACATGCAGATCATGAGCTCAATGCCTCAACCTTTGCGGCACGTGTCTGTGCTTCGACGCTGACGGATATTTACTCCTGTGTTACGACAGCTATCGGTGCTCTCAAAGGCCCTCTGCACGGAGGCGCCAACGAACGTGTTTTTGATATGCTAAGCGAGATTCGTCAATCAGGAGATGCGCAAGCCTATCTTCAGGAAAAATTGGATTCACAAGAAAAAATCATGGGCTTTGGACATCGTGTTTACAAGACTCAGGATCCACGCGAAGAATATTTACGCGAAATGGCTAAGGAATTAACTCAAGGAACTGAAAACGAGGATCTGTTCTTACTGTCTCAGGAAATTGAGACTTTTATGAAAGAAAAAAAGGGACTGATTCCAAATGTTGATTTTTACTCAGCTACAGTTTACCATGTGCTTGGTATTGACAGCTCTATTTTCACGCTGATCTTTGCCATGAGCCGTGTAGCAGGGTGGATTGCCCATATCCAAGAGCAGCAAAAGAACAACAAATTGATTCGACCGCGTTCAAAATATAATGGCCCATCAAATCTAAAATACATTCCAATAGAACAGCGTTAGTCAGGAGGCAATTATGTCAGAAGCAATTAAAATGGTTGAGGGACAGCTACAAGTCCCAGAATACCCGATCATTCCCTATATTGAAGGCGATGGTGTCGGCCGCGACATCTGGAAAAACGCGCAGGCTATTTTTGATAAAGCTGTAGAAGTAGCTTATCAAGGTCAGCGCAGAGTTGATTGGCAGGAGGTTTTAGCTGGTAAGAAAGCTTTTGATACTAGAGGTCAATGGCTGCCGCAGGAAACACTTGCCAGCATTAAAGAAAAGCTGGTGGCCATCAAAGGCCCTCTTGAGACACCAGTTGGCGGTGGAATACGTTCGCTGAATGTAGCCTTGCGTCAAGACTTAGACCTCTATGCTTGTGTCCGTCCTGTTCGTTATTTCAAAGGCGTTCCAAGCCCGCTCAAGGAACCCGAAAAAACAAATATCACCATTTTCCGTGAGAATACCGAGGACATCTATGCAGGAATTGAATGGGAAGCGCAAACAGCAGATGTCAAGAAAGTCATTGATTTTTTACAAGAGGACATGCAAGTTTCCAAGATTCGTTTTCCTCAGACGTCCAGTATCGGAATCAAACCAATCTCTATCGAAGGCAGCAAACGGCTGATTTCCTCTGCTATTGACTATGCTCTTAAGAATGGTCTGACAACTGTGACTTTAGTTCACAAAGGAAATATCCAGAAGTTCACAGAAGGAGGCTTTCGTAAGTGGGGCTATGAGCTGGCTCAGGAAAAATATGCGGATGCTTTGGCAGATGGCCGTTTAGTTATCAATGACATTATTGCTGATAATTTTTTGCAGCAGATTCTTCTTAACCCAGAACGTTTTGAAGTTGTTGCTTTAACCAATCTTAACGGGGACTATGCCAGTGATGCAGTAGCTGCGCAGGTAGGCGGCATCGGTATTTCTCCAGGTGCTAATATCAATTACCAAACGGGGCATGCTATTTTTGAAGCAACGCATGGTACAGCTCCTGATATTGCTAATCAAGATTTAGCCAATCCTTGTTCTGTCCTTTTATCAGGATGTATGCTTTTTGATTATATAGGCTGGAGTGAGGTTTCTGATTTAATAACTCAAGCGATTGAAAAAGCCATAGCGAAAAAGGAAGTAACCAATGATTTTGCTTGCTTAATGTCTGGTGTTAAAGGCTTATCAACCAGTCAATTTAGTCAGGTTATATTGGATTATATAATAGAAGAAAATGAAAAATAATCGCGAAAAGGATTTTCAATTTTTTTCACAAAACAAGTTTTAATCTTGAAAAACTCATGCCTCTATGGTATAATTCTAAATTGTAAGGGTTACCAAAATATGGTAATCCCAAAATCACATCATTATAAAGGAGAATCCATTATGGCTTCTAAAGATTTCCACATTGTTGCAGAAACAGGTATTCATGCACGTCCAGCCACTTTGCTTGTGCAAACAGCTAGCAAATTTGCTTCAGACATTACTTTGGATTACAAAGGAAAAGCAGTTAACCTTAAATCAATCATGGGCGTTATGAGCCTTGGTGTTGGTCAAGGTGCTGATGTTACTATTTCAGCTGAAGGTGCAGATGCTGACGATGCAATCGCAGCTATTGAAGAAACTATGACAAAAGAAGGATTGGCATAATTATGACAGAAATGCTTAAAGGAATTGCAGCATCTGATGGTGTTGCTGTTGCTAAGGCGTATCTGCTTGTTCAACCGGACTTGTCGTTTGAAACTGTTACAGTTAAAGATACAAGTGCAGAAGAGGCTCGTCTAGATGCTGCTCTAGCGGCGTCACAAGACGAGCTTTCTCTTATCCGTGAAAAAGCAGTAGAAAGCCTTGGTGAAGAGGCCGCAGCTGTATTTGATGCTCATTTGATGGTTCTTGCTGACCCAGAAATGGTTGGCCAAATTAAAGAAACGATTCGTGCTAAGCAGGTTAATGCTGAATCGGCTTTAACAGAAGTGACAGATATGTTTATCACGATTTTTGAAGGTATGGAAGATAATCCATACATGCAAGAACGTGCTGCAGATATCCGTGATGTTGCAAAACGTGTTTTGGCTCACCTGATTGGTGTTAAACTGCCTAACCCTGCTGCTATTGACGAAGAGTCAATCGTTATCGCACATGATTTGACTCCTTCAGATACTGCGCAATTGAATAAGCAATTTGTAAAAGCTTTCGTGACAAACATCGGAGGCCGCACAAGTCACTCGGCTATCATGGCTCGTACTCTTGAAATTGCTGCTGTTCTTGGGACAAATGACATCACTAGTCGTGTTAAAGATGGTGATGTTGTGGCGGTCAATGGTATCACTGGTGAAGTTATCATTAACCCTACTGATGAACAAGTGGCAGAATTCAAAGCAGCTGGTGAAGCTTACGCT
Organism: Streptococcus dentiloxodontae; assembly: GCF_053206925.1. Taxonomy (NCBI): domain Bacteria; kingdom Bacillati; phylum Bacillota; class Bacilli; order Lactobacillales; family Streptococcaceae; genus Streptococcus; species Streptococcus dentiloxodontae. The sequence goes on from NZ_JBRUHR010000006.1 coordinate 26,936, forward strand.
AAGCAAAAAGCTGAATGGGCTCTGCTTAAAGATGCTAAAACAGTTACGGCTGATGGCAAGCACTTTGAATTGGCAGCAAATATTGGTACCCCTAAAGACGTTGAAGGTGTAAACGATAATGGTGCTGAAGCAGTTGGTCTCTATCGTACAGAATTCCTGTATATGGATTCACAAGATTTCCCAACTGAAGACGAACAATACGAAGCGTACAAAGCTGTACTTGAAGGTATGAACGGTAAACCAGTGGTGGTTCGTACAATGGATATCGGTGGAGATAAGGAACTTCCTTATTTCGATCTTCCAAAAGAAATGAACCCATTCCTTGGTTTCCGTGCTTTGCGTATCTCAATTTCTGAAACTGGCGATGCTATGTTCCGCACACAAATTCGTGCCCTGCTTCGTGCTTCAGTTCATGGTCAGTTGCGTATCATGTTCCCAATGGTTGCCCTTCTTAAAGAATTCCGTGCAGCTAAGAAGGTATTTGACGAAGAAAAAGCTAACCTTAAAGCAGAAGGTGTTGCTGTTTCTGACGATATTCAAGTTGGTATCATGATTGAAATTCCTGCAGCTGCAATGCTTGCTGACCAATTTGCTAAGGAAGTTGATTTCTTCTCAATTGGTACAAATGATCTTATCCAATACACTATGGCTGCTGACCGTATGAATGAGCAAGTATCATACCTCTACCAACCATATAACCCATCAATCTTGCGCCTGATTAACAATGTTATCAAGGCTGCTCATGCAGAAGGTAAATGGGCTGGTATGTGTGGTGAAATGGCCGGTGACCAAAAAGCTGTTCCGCTTCTTATGGGACTTGGTTTGGATGAGTTTTCAATGTCAGCAACATCAGTTCTTCGCACACGCAGCCTCATGAAAAAACTTGATACAGCTAAAATGCAAGAATATGCTAACCGTGCAATTACTGAATGTGGTACTGCCGAAGAGGTTCTTGAACTTCAAAAGGAATATGTTGATTTTGACTAGTTCCTATCCAAAAGTAGGAGTGAGGAAACTTACTTCTATTTTTGTGTATGATCATTTCGAAATTTTCAGATTATTTACATAGTAAATATTGGAAAATTACCAAGAAAATGCTAGAATAGACTTATACTAATTAAAAAGGAGAAATATATTGGCAAAACAATATAAAAATTATATCAATGGTGAATGGAAATCATCAGATGATGAAATTAAGATCTATGCACCAGCTACTGGTGAGGAACTAGGTTCTGTTCCAGCTATGAGTCAAGAAGAGGTAGATTATGTCTATGCTTCTGCTAAGGCTGCACAAAAAGAATGGCGTGCCCTTTCTTATATAGAACGTGCAGCTTACCTTCATAAAGTTGCAGATATTTTGGAACGTGATGCTGAAAAAATCGGTGCCGTTCTTTCAAAAGAAATTGCAAAAGGTTATAAATCAGCTGTTAGCGAAGTTATCCGTACTGCTGAAATTATTAATTATGCAGCTGAAGAAGGTCTTCGCATGGAAGGTGAAGTTTTAGAAGGTGGAAGTTTTGAAGCGGCTAGCAAGAAAAAAATTGCGATTGTTCGTCGTGAACCAGTAGGACTTGTTCTTGCTATCTCACCATTTAACTACCCAATTAACCTTGCGGGTTCTAAGATTGCACCAGCACTTATTTCAGGAAATGTTGTTGCCCTTAAACCACCAACACAAGGTTCTATTTCAGGTCTTCTTTTGGCGGAAGCTTTTGCTGAAGCAGGACTTCCTGCAGGAGTCTTTAATACCATCACTGGACGTGGTTCTGTTATTGGTGATTATATTGTTGAGCATGAAGCGGTTAATTATATCAACTTTACAGGTTCTACACCAATCGGTGAACGTATTGGCAAATTGGCTGGTATGCGCCCAATTATGCTTGAACTTGGCGGTAAGGACTCAGCTATTGTCCTCAAAGATGCTGATCTTGAATTGACAGCTAAAAATATCATTGCTGGTGCTTTTGGTTATTCAGGTCAACGCTGTACAGCAGTGAAACGTGTGCTTGTTCAAGAAGAAGTGGCTGATGAGTTGGTTGAACTCATTCGTCAAAAAGTCCTTGATTTGACTATTGGTATGCCAGAAGATGATGCTGATATCACACCATTGATTGATACCAAAGCAGCTGACTATGTTGAAGGTCTGATCAATGATGCCAGTGAAAAAGGTGCAGACGCCCGCACTGAGATCAAGCGCGAAGGTAACCTTATCTGTCCAATTCTCTTTGACAAGGTAACAACAGATATGCGTTTGGCTTGGGAAGAACCTTTTGGTCCAGTATTGCCAATTATCCGCGTGAAATCTGTTGATGAGGCTATTGAGATTTCTAATAAATCTGAATACGGCCTTCAAGCTTCAGTATTTACCAACAATTTCCCATTGGCCTTCAAGATTGCTGAACAGCTTGAAGTGGGTACTGTGCATATCAACAACAAAACACAACGCGGTACAGATAATTTCCCATTCTTGGGTGCTAAGAAATCTGGTGCCGGAATTCAAGGTGTGAAATACTCTATCGAAGCAATGACAACTGTTAAATCTACAGTATTTGATATTGCTAAATAATAGTTTAAAGGATTAGCTGTGCTAGTCCTTTTGCTGTTTCTGTAAATCTGAAAGACAGCAATTTCTTAAAGGTTTTCTAAATGTTGGAATTAGAAAATCTTATCTGATGTAAAATAGTAAGGGGTAAATATGGTTACACGTCATCAATTTTCAGAAAATGAAATGGGAAAAAACAGTTCCTATTTCTCTCCTTTGAAAACAATCGTTGAAACAGCTTTTTATGAAAATCAAGTTCATTCTATTAAAACTTTGGAAGAAGCCTATCAATTAGCTTCAGTAGCGGCAGGAACAGTTGTCTTAGATATGCCTGTCATCCATACTAAAGAACTAGGCCTGCCTTCCTATGCCCGTGTTTTATTGACAAACTCCGGTGCTATAGTCGGAAGGACAGCCAAAGCTCGTCGCATTTATGGTGTTAATGCTGATGAAGATGAGCGCTTGTTATCTATTGTTCGCAGTGCTATCTATCAATCGCATCGCCGCAGCTTTTATAAAGCAGATGCTATTGTCGGCTTAGATGAGAATTTTATGGTACGGGCTCATTTGATGGTACCCGAAGAAGAAGTTAATAATATCTATTCGTGGCTGCTTAACTTTCAAATTTTGGACGAAGAATTTAAAAACCGTTTGAAGGTTTCTAAAGTCTATGATGAAGATGATATTTTTGTCTTTTTTGATCCTAAATGGTCACATCCTGATTATCCGGATGGTTTGGCTTATTTTGATACCAAACATAATTGTGTAGCTATTTTGGGATTAAATTACTTTGGAGAGTTAAAGAAATCAACTTTAACCTTGGCTTGGGCGACTGCAGCTCGAAATGGTTATGTTGCCTGTCATGGCGGTCTAAAAATTTTCAAAACGAATGAAGGAAAAGATGATTATGTTGCCTCTTTCTTTGGATTATCTGGATCGGGAAAATCAACGTTAACACATGCTAAACATAAGGATAAATATGATATTAAAGTGCTGCATGATGACGCTTTTATCATATCCGAAAAGGATGGATCATCCATCGCTTTAGAACCTTCCTATTTTGATAAGACAAATGACTACCCGACAGGGCATCGGGAACAGGATTTCTTTGTTACTGTTCAAAATTGCGGGGTTACGCTTGATGATAATGGCCGTAAAAAATTGGTGACAGAAGATATTCGTAATGGTAACGGCAGAACAGTCAAGTCACGCTTTTCTACTCCTAATCGTGTTGATCGTATTGATGAACCTATAAACGCTATTTTTTGGATTATGAAGGATGATTCTCTACCGCCTTTGATTAGAATCAAAGATCCAGCGCTGGCAGCAGCCATGGGCTGTACCCTGATGACAAAGCGATCTAGTGCTGAAAATGTTAAAGGAGATTTAAAAAGTTTAGTTATTGAACCTTACGCTAATCCTTTTCGAGTCTATCCGCTGGTTCAAGATTATCGGAAATTCCATTATCTCTTTGTTTCGGGCGTGGATTGTTATATCATTAATACTGGATTTTATATGAATAAAAGCATACCGAAGGAAGTTAGTTTAGAAATTATTGAAAAGCTTGTTGATGGCGATGCTAGTTTTAAACATTTTGGAACCTTAGATGGTGTAGATTATCTAGAATTAGAGAACTATCCTCTTCCTGATTTTGATGATGATTATAAACAATTGCTTCGTGAAAGAATGCAAATACGTTTAAATTTCCTACTCCATTTCAACCAGGAAAATCCTAAGACAGCTTTGCCAGTTCAGGCAATTTCTCGCTTAGAAGGTATTATCAGTGAATTAGAATGAGTAAAAAGGAACTAGGTCATAAGTCCTAGTTCCTTTTGGTTCTAAATATTCGGATAATCTCGAACGATTTATTTTTCATAGAATTTCTGATTTTTGAAGGTAAGTTCGCTGACTTTAGCAAACTTTTTAAGTTTTTTCAAATCTTCTGGATGACTGACGAAACTAATAACGGTTCCCTTTTTGCCCATACGGCCAGTTCGTCCAGCACGATGGGTATAGTCATCGGCATTGCGAGGAATATCATAATTAATGACTGTTTCAAGGCTGTCAATATCAATCCCACGAGCGACAATATCTGTGGCTAATAGCAGAGTGAGCTCGTAATTTTTAAATTTTTCAAGAATAAGTTTACGAAATTTGACATTAACATCAGAAGCTAATGACACCGCAGAGCAGTCTTTATATTGCAGACGCTCTTCGGCAGCGCCTAAATCAGATAGACTGTTAAAGAAAACCAACCCCCGAAAATCTGGAATATTGGAGAATTTACGTAATAATTCTAGGCGATCTCGTTTATCTACCAATAAATAATAGTGATGAATACTGTCTAAGCTTTGTTGGGATAAATCAATAACCTTCGTTTCTTCAGCTAAATCAGAAATAGGAATTTTCTGAGTTGCAGATAGGTAAATCATCTGATGTTTGCGCGGCACATAGTGTGTTATTTTTGAAACAAATTGGTATTGGCTGTCACTGAGCAATTCATCAAATTCGTCTAGGACAATGGTGTTGACAGACATCATCTTGATTTTTTTCAGCTTAATCAGTTCAAAAACGCGACCTGGCGTTCCGATAAGAATCTCAGGGCCTTTTTTCAAGCGCTCAATCTGCCGTTTTTGACTAGAACCAGATAGAAAGAGCTGTGCTTTCAAATTCAAGGGTTCTGCCCATTCTTTGACAACCTCAAAGAGTTGCCCGGCCAGTTCGGTGTTAGGAGCTAAAATGAGCAGCTGCTGAGCTTTCCGAGGTGTTAGTGACAGTAAAAGCGGAAAAAGATAAGCTAGTGTTTTGCCTGTTCCTGTCGGGCTGATGCCCAGAACATTTTTCCCGTCAGATATGGGCTGAAATAAGGATTTCTGAATAGGGGCAGCCTCTCTTATATCTTTTTGACTGAGTAGGCTCTGCCATGCTTCTGGAAAAGTAGTAAACATAAAGGTCTCAATTTCTATTTGATTTTCTTTTATTATAGCATGATTTGGTGTAAAATAGGAGAAGACTATTTTAGATGGGAAGTTAAGATGCGTAAGAAACCGATTATTATTGGCGTGACAGGTGGTTCTGGAGGAGGCAAGACCAGTGTGTCGCGTGCTATTTTGGCTAATTTTCCTGATGCTAAGATTGCTATGATTGAGCATGATTCTTATTATAAGGATCAGTCTCATCTGACTTTTGAAGAGCGTGTAATGACTAACTATGACCACCCTTTAGCCTTTGAGACAGATCTTTTTATTGAACATCTCAATGAACTGATTGCTGGACGTCCAGTGGATATCCCTATTTATGATTACACACAGCATACGCGCAGCGATAAAACTTACCGTCAGGAACCTCAGGAAGTTTTCATTGTTGAAGGGATTTTAGTTTTAGAAGACCAGCGCCTGCGTGATTTGATGGATATTAAACTTTTTGTTGACACGGATGATGATATTCGTATTATTCGTCGGATTAAAAGAGATATGGAAGAACGCGGCAGAAGTTTGGACAGTATTATTGAACAGTATACCAGCGTTGTTAAACCTATGTATCATCAATTCATTGAGCCTAGTAAACGTTATGCTGATATTGTCATTCCAGAAGGTGTTTCAAATACGGTGGCTATTGATCTTATCAATACAAAGGTTGCCAGTATTCTTGGAGAATAGTGGCAAAAGTTGGGTCTTGAGCTCAACTTTTTTGCTATAATAGAGTTATGATTATTTTACAAGGAAATAAATTAGAGCGCTCATTTTCTGGTGATGTGCTCTTTGATAATATTAACATTCAGGTAGATGAACGCGACCGTATCGCTTTGGTTGGCCGCAATGGTGCGGGTAAATCGACACTCTTAAAAATTCTCGTGGGTGAAGAAGCGCCGACATCAGGTGACATTAATGTCAAGCGTGATGTCACACTGTCTTATCTGGCTCAGGACAGCCGTTTTGAGTCTGAAAATAGCATTTATGATGAAATGCTGCACGTTTTTGATGATTTGCATGCTACTGAAAAGCGACTGCGTGTGATGGAAGGGCAAATGGCAGAGCTGACAGGAGCGGAGTTTGACAAGCTCATGGCTGACTACGATCGTTTATCAGAGGATTTCAGACAGCAGGGCGGTTTCACTTATGAGAGTGATATCAAGGCTATTCTCAACGGTTTTAAATTTGATGAGTCCATGTGGCAGATGAAAATCGCAGAGCTGTCAGGTGGTCAAAACACGCGCTTGGCCTTGGCTAAGATGCTGCTGGAGAAACCAGAGCTCTTGGTGCTGGATGAGCCGACCAATCACTTGGACATTGAGACTATCGCTTGGCTGGAAAATTATCTGGTCAATTATCAAGGAGCACTGATTATTGTCAGTCACGACCGCTATTTTTTAGACAAAGTGGCGACAGTGACGCTGGATTTGACCCCGCATAGCCTTGATCGTTATGTAGGAAATTATTCCAAGTTCATGGATTTGAAAGCGGAGAAATTGGCTGCTGAAGAAAAAAATTATGAAAAGCAAGCCAAGGAAATCGCAAAGTTAGAGGATTTCGTGCAGCGCAATATTGTCCGAGCTTCAACGACGAAACGTGCTCAGGCGCGCCGTAAGCAGTTGGAAAAAATGGAGCGGCTGGAGAAACCTCAGGCTGGACAGAAGTCTGCCAATATGACTTTTCATGCGGACAAGGTATCTGGTAATATTGTCTTGACAGTGACAGATGCCGCTATTGGCTATGATGGTCAGGTTCTAGCACAGCCCATTGACCTAGATGTCAGAAAACTGGATGCCATTGCCATTGTGGGGCCAAATGGTATCGGTAAGTCAACCCTAATCAAGTCTATCCTAGGCCAAATTCCATTTGTTCAGGGAAGTTCAACTTACGGCGCCAACGTGGAAGTGGGTTATTACGACCAAACACAGACCAATCTGACGCCTAGCAATACCGTTTTGGACGAACTTTGGAATGACTTTTCAACCACACCAGAAGTGGAGATTCGCAACCGTCTGGGTGCTTTTCTCTTTTCTGGTGATGATGTTAAAAAATCAGTTGCCATGCTGTCAGGCGGCGAACGCGCTCGTCTGCTCCTAGCTAAACTTTCCATGGAGAACAATAATTTTCTCATTTTGGATGAGCCGACCAACCATTTAGACATTGACAGCAAGGAAGTGTTGGAGAATGCCCTTATTGATTTTGATGGCACTCTGCTTTTTGTCAGTCACGACCGTTATTTTATCAACCGTGTAGCCACAAAGGTTCTGGAAATCTCTGAGAAGGGCTCCACTCTTTATCTGGGCGATTACGATTATTATCTGGAAAAAAAGGCAGAGCAGGAAGAATTAACACGTCTTAAAGAAGAAGCCAAAGCCCCTGCCAGTCAGACATCAGCAGCTGGCGCTGTCAATTATCAAGCACAAAAGGCCAATCAAAAAGAATTGCGCAAACTCACACGCCGCATCGCTGAAATTGAAGAAAGCTTGGAAACCATCGAAACGCGTGAGTCTGAGATCAACTCTGCCATGCTTGAGACCAATGATGCCAGCCAACTTGTAGACCTGCAAAAGGAACTAGACAGCGTTCAGGCAGAACAATTAGAGTTGATGGACGAGTGGGAGAAGCTAAGCGAACAGGTGGAGGAGTGAGCAACTGGGATATACCAATTATTGAAGAACCTATTCCTAATATTGTAGAAAGAGATGGACAAGATGATTAATACCTTATTAGCTCAAGTCAAGCAGTACAGAAGGCAGTCGCTTTTGTCGCCCCTATTTGCTGCATTAGAGGTCTTTTTTGATGTTTCTGTTCCCTTTGTCATTTCCCTTTTAATTGACCAAGGGATTCAAACAGGCAACATGACTAAGGTGATCTTATATGGATTTTTAATGCTTCTTCTAGCTGCTTGCGGTTTGACCTGCGGTTATTTGGCAGGGAAATATGCAGCGCAGGCGTCAGCAGGTTTTGCAGCTAATTTGCGTGAAGGAATGTATGACAATATTCAGACCTTTTCCTTTTCAAATATTGATAAATTCAGTACAGCAGGTTTGGTTACACGGATGACAACAGATGTAACCAATGTTCAAAATGCCTATCAGATGATTATCCGTATTGTTGTGCGGGCACCGCTGACAATTATTGTCAGTATGATAATGTGCTTTATTGTTGACAGTCAGCTGAGCTTAATTTTTTTAGCAGCCGTATTATTTTTGGGCGGAGCTTTGCTCATTATCGTTCGTTTGGCTATGATCAATTTTCAAAAAGGATTTCGAAAATATGATGATTTGAATGCTAGCACACAGGAAAATATCTCTGGGATTCGTGTTGTCAAAGCCTTCGTCCGTGAGGATTTTGAAATTCAAAAATTTAACAAGGCTGTTAATGTTATCTACGACCTTTTTGTCAAGGCTGAAAAAATTATCATTTTCAATAATCCCGTGATGATTGCTATTATCTGTGCCTGTATTATTTTGTTGTCTTGGTTTGGAACTCGTTTTATTATTGCAGGCAGCCTAACAACAGGAGAATTGACGTCGCTTTTCTCTTATGTTTTGGGCATGATGATTTCTCTTATGATGCTGTCTATGATTATGGTTATGATTTCTATGAGTATTGCCAGTGCGCATCGTATCGCAGCAGTGCTTGAGGAAAAAGCCGATATTGTCAATCCTGAAAACCCTATCACGGAAGTCCCAAATGGAGAAATTACTTTTGAACACGTCAGTTTTGCTTATAAGCATGGCAGTTCAGATGAAGTTTTGACAGATATTGATTTGACTATTCGTTCTGGGGAAATTATCGGGATTATTGGCGGAACAGGCAGCGGTAAGACTTCCTTTGCCAATTTAATGTCACGTCTTTATGATGTTGATAGCGGGCGTGTCTTGGTTGGCGGACATGATGTAAGAGATTATGATTTGGAAATTTTGCGGGATCAGGTTGCGGTTGTTCTTCAAAAGAATGTCCTCTTCTCAGGAACAATCTTAGACAACCTGCGTTGGGGCAATGAAAATGCAACAGAAGACGAATGTATTGAGGCTTGCCATCAGGCCTGTGCTGATGAATTTATTGAGCGTTTCCCAGATAAGTACAATACTTGGATTGAACAAGGCGGAAGCAATGTTTCAGGTGGTCAAAAACAGCGGCTCTGCATTGCCCGTGCACTTTTGAAAAAGCCTAAAGTTCTCATTTTAGATGACTCAACAAGTGCTGTTGATACAGCAACAGATGCCAAGATTCGCCGTGCTCTGGCTGAAAGTATTCCAGGTACAACTAAGATTATCATTGCTCAGCGTATCTCCAGTGTGGAACATGCTGATAAGATTTTGGTACTTGATGATGGTAAAATTTCTGGCTTTGCAAATCATAGTGATTTGTTAAAAACTAATGCGATTTACCGTGAAATTTATGAAGTACAGCAGCAAGGAAGCGGTGATTTTGATGAGGAAGGAGGGGCAGACTAAGGATGGCTAATGAAAAACAATCGGTTAACAAACAGGACACTTTGAAGCGTGTTTTGGCCTATATTTTTAAATATTACAAAATTCGTTTTATCCTAGTTTTCGTTTTGATTTTAATAACGGCACTGTGTTTGCTGCAGTTTAATCTTTTTATCCAGACTCTGATTGACGATTATATCACTCCGCTATTGGCTTCTGATAGTCATGATTTTTCAGGGCTTGATTTGGCGATTTTAAAATTAGCTTTGGTAGGTCTTCTTGGTGTGCTGAGTGCCTACGGTTACAATCGCCTCATGGTCTATGTGGGTCAGGGAACTATGCGGCGTATTCGTTCAGACCTTTTTACCCATATGGAAGCTTTGCCGATTAAATATTTTGATACCCATTCCCATGGAGATATCATGTCCATCTATACCAATGATGTAGACACCTTGCGTCAGCTTATCAGTCAGAGCATTCCGCAGGTGCTTAATTCATTGTTTACCATTTTAACGACTCTGACAACAATGACCATTCTAAACCTTCCTTTGACGGTTTTATCTGTTCTTATGGTTCTGGTTCTTTTATTTGTGGCACGGAAAATCGCTGCGCAGTCTTCAAAATTCTTTCATGCTCAGCAAAATGATTTAGGACGTGTTAATGGTTTCATTGAGGAAATGATGGAGGGGCAAAAGGTCGTCAAAGTCTTTAACCATGAAGAACAGGCTAAGAAAGATTTCAATAAGATTAATCAAGAACTGCGTAGCAGTGCAACAGACGCCAATATCTATGCTAATATTTTGATGCCGATTTCTGCTAATATCGGACATATCTCCTATGTTCTTTGTGCCATTATGGGAGCAGTTCTTGCATTGAATGGTTATGTTGGCTTAACGTTAGGGACATTAGTATCCTTTTTGACCCTGAACCGTGGTTTTACCAACCCAATTACTCAAATCAGTCAGCAAATTAATAGTGTTATCATGGCCATGGCCGGTGCTGATCGTATCTTCAAACTCCTAGATGAAAAACCAGAAATGGATCAAGGCTATGTTGAGCTAGTCAATGCTGTCGAAAAAGCTGACGGCAGCTTATCTGAGACTGATACACAAACAGGAACCTGGGCATGGAAGCATCCTCATGAAGATGGCCGTGTGACTTACACTAAGCAAGAAGGAAGCGTGACATTCTCTGATGTGACCTTTGGTTATAACGATGAGAAGATGGTTCTTCATCAGATCAATCTTTTTGCCAAACCTGGCCAAAAAATTGCTTTTGTCGGATCAACTGGTGCTGGTAAGACCACCATTACAAATTTGATCAATCGTTTCTATGATATTCAGGAAGGTAAGATTCATTATGATGGCATCAACATCAGTAAAATAAAAAAGGCCGATTTACGTCGCAGCTTAGGTATTGTTTTGCAGGACACGCATCTTTTTACAGGAACAGTCATGGAAAACATTCGCTATGGGCGATTGGAAGCAACGGATGAAGAATGTATTGAGGCTGCAAAATTGGCCAATGCAGATGGCTTTATCAGGCATTTGCCAGAAGGGTATGACACTATTTTGACTGGTGACGGCGGTACATTGTCTCAAGGACAGCGTCAGTTGCTGGCTATTGCACGAGCAGCAGTAGCCAATCCGCCAGCTCTGATTTTAGATGAGGCGACTTCATCCATTGATACACGTACAGAGGTTCACGTCCAAGAAGGAATGGATGCTCTGATGAAAAACCGTACAACATTTGTTATTGCCCACCGTCTTTCAACGGTTCGAAATGCTGATTGTATCATGGTTATGGAGCAGGGACGTATCATTGAACGCGGCAGTCATGATGAATTGCTGGCTCAAAAAGGTCGTTATTATCAGCTTTATACAGGCAATGCTATTGCTGAGTAAAATAAGTACACCATGTGCTGATATTGGCAAAAAGCTAAAGACAGCACAGCAAAAAAACCAAGTTTGATTTCAAACTTGGTTTTTGTATGAGATTTTAAAAAAAGATAAGTATTTTCCAGAAAAGGCTATTAATTGGGGTGATCTGATAAAACAGACTTCATGTTGTTTTTTAAATATGGATTGTATTCGACCGCTTTCCAAATAGCCATATAGGCTAATAAAACCAGCGTTGGCAAAATACTTAGGAAAAAGAAAGTTTTGGCTAGGAGAGTGTAGTTTGAAGAAATCGTTATGGTATGTTCACCAGACGGCAGCTTAGAACCTGAAACAGTCCACTAGACTGTTTTTGACTCTTGCTTCGCAAGTTTTATTTCATGATTAAAAAGATTTCTCAGACCTTTTTAACCCGCCTTCGCACAAATTGGTTAGGTTAGCCGCTATCACTTGTACAGCAAGAAATAAATAATTGGCTACTTTTATCTCAGCTTCTTCTCAGTCAAATTCTGCCTTACTTTTAATGTCGCCGTATTCTTCAGCGACTTCCAAGCTAAGAATATCATTATAACTTGGCAGCTGAATGTTTCTGCCATACTTGTTATACAGGGCTGTTGTGACTAGGCGATAAGCAAGATTGGCATTGCGCGAGAGAATAGGGCCATGGAAGTAAGAACCAAAGACGTTTTTATAATGCACACCTTCGGTGCTGTCTTCCCTGTTATTGCCATTGCCATAGACAACTTGACCTAATGGTTTTTCATCATCAGACAGGAAAGTCCTTCCCTGATGGTTCTCAAAGCCATAGTAGGTCTCGTCAAACTCATCATTGTGAATTTTGATGTCACCGATGAAACGGTTATTTTCCTGATTGAGGGTATAGTGACCCATAACACCGATACCATCAATACGAACGCCATTGGCCTGAACATAGTATTGCCCCAAAAGCTGAAAGCCCCCGCAAATGGCTAACATGACTTTGTCTTTTTGGATAAAATCGTCAATAGCTGCGCGTTTATGCGGCAAATCCTTAGCGACGATAGCTTGCTCATAGTCTTGACCGCCGCCAAAGAAGACTAGGTCATACTTATCGGCATCAAAAGTATCACCGACTGAGACGATATCAAAGATCATACGGGCGCCCAATTTTTCGCCAACATATTTCATCATAAGGACATTTCCATTGTCCCCGTAAGTGTTGAGAAGATTGCCATAGAGGTGGGCGACATTGAGCTGGTAAGGGTATGTTTTGTTAATAGGAGATTGCAAAGAAGTGTAAGTCATTAGTTCATCTCCCTTCCAACAGCGTGTTTACTTGCTAAGAGCTCGCGAAATTCCAGCATGGCAGTGTAGGTTGCTAAAATATAAGCGTGATCTGTTTCTTGCTTTTCAATCATATTCATGATGTCTTCTAATTGTTCGGCTTGCTGGATTTTTGTTTCATCGTAACCAGTAACCCGCAGACGACGGGCAATTTCTGAATGGCGGACACCGCCTGCAAAGATTTGCGGAATGTCCATTTCCAAAATGCTCTCAAAATTGGCATCCCAAATCCAGCTGGTGTCAATTCCGTCAGCATAATTGGCATTGAGAAGGACAGATAAGCTGAAAGGATATGGGGCTAACCTGATCATGTCTAAGGCCTGACTGGCACCGACAGGGTTTTTAATAAGAACAAGCGTACAGGATTTATTTCCAATCCTGAAGGTTTCCTGCCGTCCAAAAACAGCACGGCTTTTTTCAAAACCAGCTTTAATCTGCTCAGGATTCACCTCAAAGAATTCAGCCACAGATACGGCAGCCAGTGCATTGTAGATATTATAAAGGCCGCCAACATTGATTTTGTAATCCTGTCCGTCAATGATAAATTCAGAACTTGTGTTGCTAATTTTGGTCAGCTCAGTCAGCTTGTAATCTAAGTTCGGCCGTTTGAAACTGCAGTTGAGGCAAATGTAATCGCCCAGATTAGCATAAGTGTTCATGCGGTATTGCAGGATGTGCTCACATTTTGGGCAGACAATGCCTTCGGTATTGTAGTGGGCTAGCTGCGGCTCATGCTTTTCAGTATCAAAACCGTAAAATTTGACAGGATTGATAACATTGGCTGAATGAAAAAGAGGGCTGTCACCATTGGCTAAAATCGTCGCTTCCGGTGCCTTGGCTGCTCCGTCCAAAATCATCTGATAGGTCGTGTAAATCTCGCCGTAACGATCCATTTGGTCACGGAAAATATTGGTGAAGACAAAAAGATTAGGCTTTAAATAGTTTGTAATCTTAGGAAGACTGGCCTCATCAATTTCCAGCACGGCTATTTTTTTACCTGATTTTGTTTTTTTAGCCGTTAGAAAAGTGGAGGTGATTCCGGTAATCATATTGGCACCGCTGGGATTGGTCAATACTTGACCGTAGGCTTCTTTAAGAATGCCAACTGTTAAGGCGGTGGTCAATGTTTTACCGTTGGTACCCGTAACCACAACGATTTCGTAATCTTTAGCGAGTGCATTTAAAATATCTTTGTCGAACTTAAGGGCAATTTTTCCCGGTAAGGTAGATCCTCGTCCCATTTTACTGAGAAAGAAGTGGGCGGTTTTACCAGCCAGGATTCCCAAGCTTGTTTTTATAGTCATGTCTTTATTTTATCACAAAATAACCTCTTGTAGTCTCAAAATAATCGTAATTCGTGGTATAATATTATTTGTTGATTTTTGCAGTCAGTTATGGCTGCTGGAAACGATGAAAGAAAGTGTGAACTGTATGGGAATTTTTTCGTCCATTGATTTAGAGTTTTGGCGAGGTATCTTTTCATCGCCTTGGGCTATCTTTATTAATTCCTTGGACATTATTATTGTTACGTATTTAATTTACCGTTTGATTAAGGTTTTGCAAGGAACGAAAATCATGACCCTGATCCAAGGGGTGATATTTTTCATCTTAATCAAAATAATAGCTGATATTATCGGTCTAACAACAATTGCTTTTTTGATGAATCAAGTGATCACCTACGGTGTTATTGCGGCGGTCATCATTTTTGCTCCAGAAATACGTTCTGCTCTTGAGACATTTGGCCGAACACCACGAAGTTTCCTTAAGACAAAGACCGTTTCAAGTGAAGAGGCTCTCATAGAAGCCTGTGTCAAATCAGTCAAGTACATGAGCCCTCGTAAAATAGGTGCCCTGGTATCTATTGAACGAACCCAAACGCTTGTTGAATATATATCCACGGGAATACCGCTTGATGCAAATGTAACTGGGGAACTTCTTATCAATATTTTTATTCCCAATACCCCCTTGCACGACGGAGCTGTTATTGTCAAAGGCAATAAGATTGCCACAGCCTGCAGCTATCTTCCCTTGTCGGAATCCAGCAAGATTTCCAAAGAATTTGGGACACGACACAGAGCGGCTATTGGTTTATCTGAGCAGACAGATGCCCTGACCTTTGTCGTTTCAGAAGAGACGGGAGCAATTTCTATTGCTTATAAGGGTGATTTTAACCATGATTTATCTATAGAGGATTTTGAAAAAGAGCTGCGCAGCATCCTTATTCAAGAAGAGGCGGCGAAACCTGCTTGGTATAAACGTTTGATTGGGGGTGGGAAAAATGCTTAAACGCTTTTTATCACGTTTTAAACGGCCAACTTTCTGGCAAATTTGTGTGTCATTCTTCTTTGCTGTCATTCTTTTTATTACGGCAGCGACCAGCAATTATTCTTTGCGTGACAATGTATCCAGTTCGACAGAAACCTATACACAGACGCTTGAGTCAGTTCCGATTGACATCAAGTATGATAGTGATGCTTATTTTATCAGTGGTTATAATTACGGTGCGGAGGTCTATCTGACAGCTACGACTCAACTAGCTCTTGCAACAGAGACTTCTCTTGATACTCGTAACTTTAAGCTGGTCGCTGATTTGACTAATTTTGGTCCAGGTACTAGCAAAGTCGCCATCAAGGTTAAAGATTTGCCTGCCGGGATGTCAGCACAGGTTTATCCGGCTACTATGACAGTAACTATTGGTAAAAAGGCCAGCAAGACCTTTGCGGTGGAACCTAAAATATCAGATGATCAATTAGAGAAGGGTTATAGCATCACCTCAGCCAAACTGAATTTAGATAAGGTGACGGTAACGTCAAGTGAGGATATTATTGATCAAATTGACCATGTCGAAGCTGTTTTGCCAGACAATACAATTTTAAATGGTGATTATGATGGTGAGATGACGCTGCAGGCGGTTTCTGAATCAGGAACAGTACTGGCAAGCTCAATTTCACCAGCTAAGGCAACTGCAGCAATTAAAGTCAAGAAATTAACCAAAAAGGTACCTTTGAAAGTTGAGCTTGTAGGTGATATGGACAGCAGTCTATCTAAGATCAACTATGAAATTGATACCTCACAAGTCACGATTTCAGGGACTCAAGAAGAATTGGATGCTATAAGCAGTGTTACGGCAACAGTAGATATTTCAGCGATTACTAAAGACACAACAAAAACGGTGACCCTATCAGCTAAGGACGTTAGTGTTGAGCCAGAGACTGTGAAAGTTAATTTGAAAACAACTAAAAAATAAAGAAAATAAGGAGGATGTGCGTTCGCACAGACGACATTATGGGGAAATATTTTGGAACGGACGGTGTCCGTGGTGAAGCAAATGTAGAATTAACACCAGAGTTAGCCTTTAAACTGGGCCGTTTTGGCGGTTATGTTCTGAGTCAGTATGAAGCAGGGCATCCAAGAGTATT
The DNA here is from genome assembly GCF_053206925.1 of Streptococcus dentiloxodontae. Lineage (NCBI taxonomy): Bacteria > Bacillati > Bacillota > Bacilli > Lactobacillales > Streptococcaceae > Streptococcus > Streptococcus dentiloxodontae. The sequence continues at coordinate 43,529 of NZ_JBRUHR010000006.1, forward strand.
TGTGGCACGTGACACCCGTATCTCAGGTGAGATGCTTGAATCAGCCCTTGTAGCAGGATTGCTTTCAGTTGGTATTGAAGTTTATAAACTAGGCGTTCTAGCTACTCCTGGGGTCTCTTATCTGGTTCGTACGGAAAAAGCCAGCGCAGGTGTTATGATTTCGGCTAGCCATAACCCAGCGCTTGATAATGGAATTAAGTTCTTTGGCGGAGATGGTTTTAAGTTAGATGATGAACGCGAAGCAGAAATTGAGGCTCTCTTAGATGCTGCCGAAGACACGCTGCCGCGCCCTTCGGCTGAAGGTTTAGGGAAACTTGTTGATTATCCAGAAGGTGTCCGTAAGTACGAAAAATTTATGATTTCAACAGGTCATAACTTGGACGGGCTTAAGATTGCACTCGATTTGGCTAATGGTGCTGCGGAAGCTTCTGCACGCAACATTTTCTTAGACTTGGGCGCTGATATCACTGTTATTGGCGATCAGCCGGACGGTCTTAATATCAATGATGGTGTTGGCTCAACCCATCCAGAAGCCTTGCAAGAGCTGGTTAAGGAATCAGGCTCAGCTATTGGTCTTGCCTTTGACGGTGATAGCGATCGTTTAATTGCTGTTGATGAAAATGGCGAGATTGTAGACGGTGACAAGATTATGTATATTATCGGCAAATACTTGTCTGATAAGGGGGAGTTGGCTAAAAATACCATCGTAACAACGGTCATGTCCAACCTTGGTTTTCATAAGGCACTTGATCGTGAAGGTATCAATAAAGCTGTAACTGCAGTTGGTGACCGTTATGTTGTTGAAGAAATGCGTAAATCGGGCTACAATCTTGGCGGTGAGCAGTCAGGGCATGTCATTATCATGGATTACAATACTACAGGAGATGGTCAGCTGACAGCTATTCAGCTAACCAAGATTATGTCGGAGACTGGTAAGACATTGTCAGAGCTAGCATCAGAAGTTACGATTTACCCTCAAAAATTAGTTAATATCCGTGTTGAAAATAGTATGAAAGATAATGCAATGGCAGTCCCAGCTATTGCTGCTGTTATTGAAAAAATGGAAGCAGAGATGGCAGGCAATGGCCGTATCCTAGTACGTCCTTCAGGAACAGAGCCTCTTTTACGCGTTATGGCTGAAGCACCAACGCATGGAGAGGTAGATTACTATGTCAATACGATTGCCCGTGTTGTTCGTGACGAGATTGGATTGGACTAAAGGGAGGGGCTGTCTATGGACAAAATAAAAGCTTTTGTGTCAACTGAAGTATTTAAATATTTATTTTTCGGCGTCTTAGCAACAATCGTTTCTATCGTGACTCGGCTTTTCCTCTTCTGGATAACCCAGCAGGGAGATTTCTCTGCTTTTATCGCTAATGTTGTTTCCATTATTTTTGCCTTTTTTACTAATGATTTCTTCGTTTTCAACCAAAAACGGGCTGGAATGATGAATCGATTTGTCAAGTTTACAGGGGCTCGTCTTCTGACCTTAATTATGGATGTTTTATTGGCTCGTCTCTTAGTAGACCAATACCCAGAAATTATTGGTCAGTTTGTTAACCATAATGCAGGTATGGTAAATGCTATTGAGACCGTTTTCTCGCAAGTCTTGATTATTGTGCTCAATTACATCATTTCAAAATTCTTTGTCTTTACTGGCTCGCAGCGGTCAGAAAAATAATTCATGTTAAAGCTTGGGGTAAAATAACCTCAGCTTTTTTAGTGATTTTGTGTAAGAGCGTGCACATGAAGCAACTCTTTTCAATGTGTTAAAATTGTGTTTTTAAATGATTTTAGCTGTTATTACTGGCATGCTATGGTAAAAACTTGCTGCTTAATTTTAGCCCTTGAAAGAAAAAATGACTTAAGAGACAGAAGTCCTGTGATTTCTGTCTTACTTGAGAATGCTATCTTTTTTTGATATATTATAAGTAATTTTACGATTTAGAAAGTTAAGAAAATAGATGTCTATCCCTTTATCGCAGCGTCTTTTGAATGTTGCTCAATTTGTCCCCAAAGGTGCTAAACTCTTAGATGTGGGGAGCGACCATGCTTACCTGCCTCTTTATCTGTTGGAACAAAATCAAATCCAATCGGCTATTGCAGGTGAGGTTGTCAAAGGTCCGTTTGAATCGGCTTTAAGGAATGTCACTCAGTCTGACTTCTCAGATAGAATTACTGTGCGTTTGGCAAATGGCTTAGCTGCTTTTGATGACAGAGATGGTATTTCTGCCATCACTATCTGTGGGATGGGCGGCCGCTTAATTGTTGATATTTTAGATGCAGGACAGGAAAAATTGGCTAAAGTCAGTCGTCTGATTTTGCAGCCAAATAATTGCGAAGATGATTTGCGCCTGTGGCTTAGCCAACATCAGTTTGTGATTCTTGATGAAACTATTATGACCGAAAATGGCAAGTATTATGAAATTATTGTCGCTGAGCATGGGAAGCAGGAATTAACTTCATTAGATCTGCGTTTTGGCCCCTGCCTGCGTCAGGAAAAGTCAGAAGTTTTTAGCTTAAGATGGCAGCGAGAACTAACTAAGTTGGAACTTGCTCTGACTAAGGTGCCGCTAACTAACGAGAGAGATTGCTCTGCTATTTCCCAAAAAATTATCAGAATCAAGGAGGTGCTGGATAATGAAGGCGAGTGAGCTGATTGCGCGCTATGAGGCTTTTTGTCCGCAAGAACTCTCTATGGAGGGGGATATATCGGGTTTGCAAATTGGCAGTCCTAATCAAGAGGTTGAGACTGTTATGGTGACTTTAGATGTTCGAGAAAATACGGTGGCCGAAGCTATCAAAGAAGGAGTGGATCTTATCATCACCAAGCATGCACCGATTTTTCGGCCGCTCAAAGATTTAACGGCATCACCGCAAACTGATATATTGCTGGACTTGGTTAAACACAATATTGCCGTTTATGTCAGCCACACTAATATTGATGTGCTTGAAGGGGGGCTCAATGATTGGTTTTGTGAGCTGCTTGAGATTAAAGATACCGAGTATTTGACAGCGACAGCAGATGGTCAGGGGATTGGCCGTGTGGGTCAAGTAGAAAAGCAGCGCTTGGAAGATTTAGCTCTCAAAGTTAAGTCTGCTTTTGCTTTGGATGCTGTTCGTCTGGTTCGTTATGATAAGGATAATCCTTTGGTGAGCCGAGTGGCTATTTGCGGCGGTTCGGGTCAGTCCTTTTATAAAGATGCCTTGAGTAAGGGGGCGCAAGTTCTCATTACAGGTGATATTTATTACCATACAGGGCAGGAGATGCTTACCAATGGCCTTTTAGCTATTGATCCTGGTCATCACATTGAAGTTTTATTTATTGAAAAAATAGCAGAGCAAATTAGAATTTGGGCGAAAGAAGAGAACTGGCAGCTGGAAGTTTTGGAAAGTAAGGCCACTACCAATCCCTTTGATCATCTTTAGGAGAAGGGGTACTTATGTATCATGCTAAAAATGCAAGCTTGACCTTTGATAATATCAAGATGGATTATGTTACTTTTGGACGAGGTAAGCAGCCGTTAGTTCTTATTCCTGGTTTGAGTTTACAGCGTATCAAAGGTTCAGCCTTTCAAATGTCTTTTGTTTATCGTATTTTTGCCAAAGATTACAAGGTTTATATGTTTGACCGAAAAGATCTCGTATCGGAAGGCTATCACATTTCTGATATGGCAAATGAATTAGCTCGGGCTCTGCAGCAGTTAGAAATCACACAAGCAGATGTGGTAGGAATTTCACAAGGCGGTATGATTGCTCAATATTTGGCTATTCATTATCCCAGTCTCGTTCATAAATTGGTACTGGGGGTTACCATGCCCAAAGTCAATGCTACAGTTCAGTCAACTGTCAGTCAGTGGATTGCATTAGCTAAAAGTGCTGATGGCTCAGCTATTGTCAAAAATATGATGGAAACTGTTTATTCGGAAAACTATATTCGCAGGCATCGATTTCTGATTAATTTAATGACTAGATTCATGCGGCCTAAGGAGTTAGATCGTTTTGTCATTCTGGCTCAGTCTATTTTGAATTTCGATGTTTACGATGATTTAAAGCGCATTCAGTGTTCGGTTTTTGCTATTGGCGGCAAAGAGGACAAGGTTTTAAGCGGTCAAGCTTCCAGAGAAATTGCAGAACAGTTATCTTGTCCTAGCTATCTTTATGAAGGGTTGGGACATTCGGCTTATATGGAAGCTAAGGATTTTAATCAAAGAATCTTAGAGTTTTTAAAAACAGCTGATGTTTAGTGTTTTAAGATTATTGTGTGAAACTTTTTTATGTAAAATATAGAAAGGGATTGTCTTATGTCGTGGCTCATGTCACAAAATGTTGTTTTGCTGGCTTTATTGGCTGGTTTATTTACATGGGGCTGCACGGTTGTAGGTGCTGCCATTGTCTTTTTCTTTAAAAATATCAGCCGTAAGCTTCTGGATGTTATGATGGGATTTGCGGCGGGCGTCATGATTGCTGCCAGCTTTTGGTCTTTGCTAGAGCCGTCCATTTCCTATGCGCAAAATAATGATTATGGGACTTGGTCATGGCTGCCTGCAGCTGTTGGTTTCCTTGTTGGTGGCTTGAGTCTTCGTTTGATTGATGCACTTGTTCCTCACTTGCATTTGGGCAAGGATGTTTCCGAGGCTGAGGGCATTCAGCCTGATAAGAAACTGTCTAAGACAGCTCTCTTATTTTTAGCTATTACGATTCATAATTTTCCAGAAGGCTTGGCAGTAGGTGTTACTTTTGGTGCGCTGGCAGGTGGTAATATGACCACTGCAGGTCTTATGGGAGCAATTGGTTTAGCAATTGGTATTGGTTTACAGAATGTCCCAGAAGGAGCAGCACTTTCTATTCCCATTCGTGCTGACGGTGCTTCGCGTGCCAGAGCCTTTTACATGGGTTCTATGTCTGCTATCGTTGAGCCAATAGGCGCGGTATTAGGGGCAGCTCTTGTTATGTGGATGTTAGCTGTTATTCCTTATGCACTCTCATTTGCTGCAGGTGCTATGATTTTTGTGGTTACTGAAGAATTAATTCCAGAGTCTCAGACCAATGGAAATACGGATATTGCCACTTTAGGCCTCATGGTTGGTTTTGTTATTATGATGATTATGGATGTTGCTTTGGGATAATGAGATGAGAACACGGGTAATCCGTGTTTTTTGGAAAGGATAAATGTCATGAAAGTAGCCATTATTGGTGCAGGTATTGTTGGTTCAGCGGCTGCCTATTATCTGTCAAAAGAAGAAGGTATAACAGCTGTTATTTTTGATGAGGGAAAAGGTCAGGCGACCAAGGCTGCCGCAGGTATTATTAGCCCTTGGTTTTCTAAGCGCCGTAACAAAGCTTGGTATAAAATGGCTCGCTTAGGTGCTGATTTTTACCAAGAATTGATTGCCGATTTAAAAGCAGAAGGTATTTCTACAGACTTTTATGAGCAGTCAGGAGTGGCTTTGCTGAAAAAAGATGAAACAAAACTGAAAGATCTTTATGATCATGCCAGCAAGCGTTTAAAGGAATCGCCGATTATTGGTCAAATCAGTATTGAACCTGCAGTAAATTTGTCTGATTTTACTGGCTTTGAGCATTATCTTTTTGCTGCTGGAGGAGCTAGAGTCGAAGGGAGCCATCTTACTCAGACGCTTATTGAAGCTGCGGGTTTTCCAGTTTTTAAAGAAAAAGCAGAGCTAACAGTTGCAGCTGATGGGAATTACTGTGTTCAAGGTCAGCCATTTGATGCTCTTATCTTAGCCTGCGGTGCTTGGTTGCCAGATATTCTTGAGCCATTAGGCTATCGGGTTGATATTCGTCCGCAAAAAGGTCAGCTTCGTGATTATGAATATAATCACTTGAATACTGGGGACTACCCTGTTCTTATGCCGGAGGGTGAATTAGATGTGATACCATTTGCTGGTGGTAAGATTTCTGTAGGTGCCAGCCATGAAAATGATAAGGGTTATGATTTAACGGTTGATTCAGAAGTTCTTAACCGATTAGAGACAGAAGCGCTAGCTTATTTTCCAAAATTAAAAGAAGCAAAAGCGCATTCAGAACGTGTAGGAACACGAGCTTACACCAGTGATTTCTCTCCTTTTTACGGAGAGGTTCCGGGACTTGCTCATGTATGGGCAGCATCTGGCTTAGGTTCTTCTGGTCTGACAACGGGTCCTCTTATTGGCTGTGAATTGGTTAGGAATTTATTAGGGCAAGAAACGGTTTTAAATAAAGAAAATTATCCTATTGAACGCTATATTTATAAAGATTAAGGGGATGTTTGTCCTCTCCTTTTTAGTTGGCTTAGTTTACAATTCCTTAAAAATAAATTATAATATTCCAGTAAAGTATTAAAAAATAAGAATTGTCTGTCAGACAGTTCTGAGGGGGAAAGTTATGAACAAAAAACTACTGATTTTTTTGCTTGCCTTTACTTTAATATTAGGCAGCTTTTCTATAGCATCCAATGCTTATGCGGGCCCTCGCAGTCAAGCGATATCAATTGATAAAACAAGCATAGTTATAGATACTTATGAATTTGGGCCAGCAGTGTCCAAGGTTGTTTTACAGACCAATACCTATGTTAATGCCGTATCAACAGCTAATGCCAGTGTCACAACTGCGGGTATTTCCAGAAGCATTTTAAATAGCTATTTGTCTGATTCAGAAGGCAATCAAATTAGCGATGGCAGAAGTAAGTATGTGACTTTGGAGCTGGATATCAGTTACAATGTCTCAGACAGTACACTGAGTGCATCACCATTTACTTTTGACTTAACAACATGGCGCAATAATTGGGTTAGCTCATATGTTGTTGATGTTAACGGTATCGAACTAACACCAGATCGCTCTCGTGGAGCCCAAAGTATCACCTCTTCTCAAGAAGCTCTTTCCAATCGCATTATGGCAGCATCTAATATTTTTACAGAGCGCGGAAGTTCAGGTAATATGCAGTATGCTTCTTACAGTCCTGCAAGTGCTGCCGGCGGTGAGAAAAATCCTTTGATTGTTTGGCTGCATGGTATTGGCGAAGTAGGCACAGACATGGATATGCCGCTCAATTCCACAGAGGTCAAGGCTTTAACGCAAGATGACATTCAGAGCCACTTCAGTTCTACTGGATCTGGAACACAAAGCGGTGCCTATGTTCTTGTTCCGCAGTCATCAGAGCCTTGGAGTGATGACAATACGGATGACTTGATGGCTTTGATTAATGCTTATGTAGCTGCCCACCCAGATGTTGACAGCAGTCGTATTTATCTCGCTGGTGCTTCCAATGGTGCCGGCATGGTTGCTAAAATGGGAGTTGCCTATCCTGATACTTTTGCCGCTCTTGTTCCGATTGCTGGTGGCTATACTTACAACGAAACAACAAGTGACAGCGGTGAATCTATTTACAGTGTGGATGAAGCCACTTTAGATGCATTAAAAGATGAACCTATGTGGTTTGTACATGCGCGTGCAGATACCACTGTACCAGTAGATACCAATGTGTTGCCATTTTATAAAGGTCTTTTAAATGGCGGAGCTACTAACAAATGGCTGACCTACTATGAAACTGCGACAGGAACAGACCTTCCCGGACAGGTTTATAATGGTCATTGGTCATGGATTTATTTCTTTAATGATCAAGTGACTGGTGTTCAAAATACTGAAAATGTAAAAACTTGGTCTGGCTTGACAGGCATGGTTGCAACAGATCCAACTCAGGGAGGAGATGCTAAAGCCATCTATGACGGTGTATCCTACAGCAATGTATTTGACTGGCTTAATGACCAATCAACTGATAACTAAAATAAAAGCTAATGCTTAATTTTGAGGGCTGAGTTCTGAACTCGGCTCTTTTTTGTTTATCTGTTCCAATCAGAGAGTATTAGCAGCAAGGCTGAGGTTATGGTAATCATATTAAGTCGACTGGCAGCCTTCTTTTTTTCTGTGAAAGCAGTGAGCTTTGATTGTCTATGCTTTTTAATGGAGTCCTAACCATTCAGTGGCTATTTTGGATGACTGTTTTACAATTTATTCAAAAAATAATAGCAATTATTGGAATAGATAAAGCTTTAAGTGACAAGGCTTACAAAAAATGTTAAAATAAATAGGATAAATGACAAAAGGAGACTTTTCTTATGAAAGGTATTATTCTTGCAGGTGGTTCAGGCACTCGTTTGTACCCACTGACTCGAGCTGCATCCAAACAGCTAATGCCAATTTACGATAAACCCATGATATATTACCCTTTATCAACGCTTATGCTGGCAGGAATCAAAGATATTTTGATTATTTCCACTCCTCAGGATCTTCCTCGTTTCGAGGAACTTTTGGGAGATGGTTCAGAGTTTGGTATTAATTTGGAATATGCAGAGCAGCCAAGTCCAGATGGCCTTGCGCAAGCCTTTATCATTGGTGAGGACTTTATTGGAGATGACAGCGTAGCCCTTATCTTGGGGGATAATATCTATCATGGAAATGGTCTGACACAAATGCTTCGCCGTGCCGAGGCCAAGGAAAAGGGTGCCACAGTTTTTGGTTACCAAGTCAAGGATCCAGAACGTTTTGGTGTTGTTGAATTTGATACTGATATGAACGCTATTTCCATCGAAGAAAAACCTGATCATCCTAAGTCTAATTATGCCGTTACAGGGCTTTATTTCTATGATAATGACGTTGTTGAGATAGCTAAGAATATCAAGCCATCACCTCGTGGTGAATTAGAAATTACTGATGTCAATAAGGCCTATCTTGAGCGTGGTGATTTATCCGTTGAACTTATGGGACGCGGTTTTGCTTGGCTTGATACAGGAACTCATGAGTCTCTCCTTGAAGCCGCTCAATACATTGAGACGGTTCAGCGCCTGCAAAATGTTCAAGTGGCAAATCTTGAAGAAATTGCTTATCGTATGGGCTATATCACGGCTGATCAAGTGCGTGAATTGGCACAGCCTTTGAAGAAAAATGAATACGGACAATACTTGCTCCGTTTGATTGGAGAAGCATAGAAAATGACTGAACAATTTTTTGGTAAAGAGTTAGCTGCGCGTCGCATTGAAGCGATTCCTGGCATGCTGGAATTTGATATCCCAGTCCATGGTGATAATCGCGGCTGGTTTAAAGAAAATTTTCAAAAGGAAAAAATGGTGCCTTTAGGTTTTCCAGAAAGCTTCTTTGCAGAAGGAAAACTGCAAAACAATGTCTCATTTTCACGTAAAAATGTTTTACGCGGTCTGCATGCTGAACCATGGGATAAATACATCTCAGTAGCTGACGAAGGAAAGGTTCTCGGTTCTTGGGTTGATCTTCGTGAGGGTGATAGTTTTGGACATGTCTACCAAACCGTTATTGATGCTTCTAAAGGTATCTTTGTTCCGCGCGGTGTTGCTAATGGCTTCCAAGTTTTATCTGATAAAGTTTCCTATAGTTATTTGGTTAACGACTATTGGGCACTTGAACTTAAGCCCAAATATGCCTTTGTTAACTATGCTGATCCAGCCCTTGGTATCACATGGGAAAATTTAGCAGAAGCAGAAGTCTCAGAGGCAGATAAAAATCATCCTTTACTCAAAGACGTTAAACCATTGAGAAAAGAAGATTTGTAAGATGTATCGTGAATTTTTAACGATTTCCCATGAATTGAATAAGATTGGAATTACACCACTTTTGATAGGCTCTGTTGGTCTGGAAGAGCGTACAGGTCGTTCTTGGCAGGCGCGTGATTTAGACATTCATGTGCCTAGTGATCCTCGTGGTTGGGAAGCACCTGATGAGGGGCGAATTTATCGGTTTGATGAACTGAATCTCATCATGGAAAAGTTAGGCTATCACTTGGTGGATCGCCATGAACACGAGTTTCAAAAAGAAGGGCATTCCGTTGAGTTTGGTGGTCTTCACTCTCTTTCGAGTTTTGCTGGTATTGCACTTGAAGAATTGGAAGAGATAGAAGATAAGGGAGTTCATTACTATCTGCCTAGTCTGGAACAATACCTCAAAATCTACCAAGCCTCGTCAAAAGACTCTTACCGAGCAGATAAAAACAATCACAAAGACTTTGCAAAAATTGATTACTTGAAAAAAGTATTAGAGGAATAAGGCGAGCTTACTTCGTCAAAATTGGCGAGCGTTAGCGAGTCAGAACTATGTGTTGTCACCGTAGTGAAAAGCATCCTAGTTTTAAACTAAGGTACTGGGGAACTCTTGAAACTTTAGGCTCAAGAGTTAGTAATAAAACACCGAAGGTGGTTGTTTACGCCCTCGCTACCTAAGACGACACACCAAAAAGAAAACATTTTCGGAGAAAAAATGACAGAATACAAAAATATTATCGTTACCGGTGGCGCTGGTTTCATCGGTTCAAACTTCGTTCACTATGTTTACAACAATCATCCAGATGTTCATGTGACGGTCCTTGACAAGCTCACTTACGCTGGTAATCGCGCAAATCTTGAAGAAATTCTTGGTGACCGCGTGGAGTTGGTTGTCGGAGATATCGCTGATACGGAATTGGTAGACAAGCTAGCTGCCAAAGCGGATGCTATTGTCCATTATGCGGCTGAAAGCCACAATGACAATTCACTCAAAGATCCATCTCCATTTATCTACACCAACTTTGTGGGAACCTACACCTTGTTGGAAGCGGCGCGTAAATATGATATTCGTTTCCACCACGTCTCAACTGATGAAGTTTATGGTGATCTTCCTCTTCGTGAAGATTTGCCGGGTCATGGTGACGGTCCGGGTGAAAAATTCACTGCTGAAACAAAATACAATCCATCATCACCTTATTCATCAACCAAGGCAGCGTCTGACTTGATTGTTAAGGCTTGGGTACGTTCTTTCGGTGTCAAGGCGACTATTTCCAACTGTTCAAACAACTACGGACCTTACCAACACATTGAAAAATTCATCCCACGTCAGATTACTAATATTTTGTCTGGCATTAAGCCAAAACTTTATGGTGAAGGCAAGAACGTTCGTGACTGGATTCACACCAATGACCATTCTACCGGTGTCTGGGCTATTTTGACCAAAGGCCGTATCGGTGAAACCTATCTCATTGGTGCCGATGGTGAAAAGAATAACAAGGAAGTGCTTGAACTTATCCTTGAAAAAATGGGTCAACCAAAAGATGCTTACGACCATGTGACGGACCGTGCAGGACACGATTTGCGCTATGCTATTGATTCAACTAAACTTCGTGAAGAATTAGGTTGGGAACCACAATTCACTAACTTCGAAGAAGGGCTTCAAGAAACCATCAACTGGTACACCAAACACCAAGACTGGTGGAAAGCTGAAAAAGAAGCTGTCGAAGCCAACTATGCTAAGACACAAAAAGTGATTAAATAAACTAAAAGCTGTCATTTTACTGAATGATAGCTTTTTAAATATCTCAGCCCTGCAATTTTCTATGATAGTTTCATCAAAGGTAGAGAGGAAGAGAAACCATGTTAAATTCGGGTTCTATTGCAGGGCTTTCTGAGCGTTTTCCAACAGATATTCAGCCAATTTGTGATGAGATGATTTATGCCTACCAGCAGTCTTATGCTGATTATGTTTATCAAACATTGGTTAATGAGACACAAAATCGTCCTATTAAAAATCTGGTAAAAAGTTTTCGTCGCATGAATTATCAGGCAGTGCTTCCCATGACTATGGACTTGATTGCCGAAATTCAAGAGCGGTATCCTGCAGCTGCAATTCAAATGGATTTGAAAAATAGCTATGTGCTTATTCGAAATGCGGCTATTTGGGCTTACGCTGAACTATCTGGTTCTGTATGTCAACTGATATGGCTGAAGAAAACAGAAGCGAAGTCTGTCAGATCTGCTATGATTCAAACACTAAAAGATTATTTGAAAGATGAAGTGAGAATGACAATTCTTATGATTGAAGAAGGTGCAGCAGGGTCTTAAACGTGCTATAATAATCCTATGACTAAACCGACTTCTGCTTATGTGCATATTCCTTTTTGTACACAAATTTGTTATTATTGTGATTTTTCGAAGGTTTTCATTAAGAATCAGCCTGTAGATGCTTATCTTCAGGCTTTGATTCGTGAGTTTGATTCCTATAAAATTGAACAGCTTCGGACATTGTATATTGGCGGTGGAACTCCCACGGCTATTACAGCTGAGCAATTAGACTATCTGCTTAGCCATTTAACCAGAAATCTTGATTTGACGCTGTTGGAGGAATTTACAATTGAAGCTAATCCTGGTGATTTGACTTCTGAGAAAATAGCAGTCTTGAAAAACTCAGCTGTCAATCGGGTCTCTTTAGGGGTACAGACTTTCAATGACAGGCATCTTAGGCAAATTGGTCGCGGACACAATCAAGCGCAAATCTATGAAAGTATTGACAGTCTTAAACAAGCCGGTTTTGACAATATTTCCATTGATTTGATCTATGCTTTGCCTGGTCAAAGCATGGAAGATGTTAGAGAAAATGTTGCTAAGGCTCTAGCTTTGGATATTCCGCATCTAAGCTTATATAGTTTGATTTTAGAGCACCATACGGTTTTTATGAATAAAATGCGGCGCGGCAAGCTTCATTTGCCTACTGAGGATGCGGAAGCAGAAATGTTTGATTACATCATTAGAACGCTAGAAGAAAACGGTTTTGAGCATTACGAAATCTCAAATTTTACCAAACCGGGTATGGAGAGCCGCCATAATCTTATGTACTGGAATAATGAGGAATATTACGGAGTCGGTGCTGGAGCATCAGGTTATGTTGATGGTATTCGCTACCGCAATCGAGGGCCGATTCAGCATTACCTTCAAGGAGTGGCTGCGGGAAATCCTCGATTAGAAGAAGAGGTTTTAACGCAAAAAGAGATGATGGAAGAAGAATTCTTTCTTGGTCTGCGTAAAAAATCCGGTGTCTCTAAGTCTCGCTTTGAAAGTAAATTTGGTTTTTCTTTCAAGGAACGCTATGGACAAATCGTTGCTGATTTAGAAGCTCAAGGCCTTCTGAAGGAAGATAATGACCGAATTCGCATGACAAAGAAAGGGCTTTTTCTTGGGGATACCGTTGCAGAACATTTTATTTTAGATTAGTGGAGGTTCTTATGGGAAAAACATTCAAAATGACTTATCAAGTTCCTTTTTACGAAACAGATGTTAACCACAATGTTAAATTATCAACACTTCTGTCGGTGGCTCTGCAAGTCTCTTCAAAACAGTCAGAGGAATTAGGAAATGCTGATGACTATGTTTATAAGACCTATAATCTTGTCTGGGTTATTACTGATTATGATATTACGATTGACCGGTTGCCGGTTTACAACGAAATCGTGACTATAGAAACTGAAGCTGTCGCTTACAACAAACTTTTTTGCTACCGTGATTTTTATATCTATGGGGAAAAAGGAGATAAAATCATGACTATTGGATCAACCTTTGTTCTTATGGATTATGATACGCGTAAGGTAGCAGAAGTTCCTGACGATCTTGTGGCTCCTTATGAATCGGACAAGATTAAAAAGATTCTTCGCGGTCCTAAGTATAAGCTGTTGGAGAATGCAGAGCATACTTTTTACCACGTACGCTATTTTGACTTAGATATGAATGGGCATGTCAACAACAGCAAATATCTGGAATGGATGTTAGATGTCTTTGAGCTGGACTTTTTGACCAATTATATTCCCAAGAAAATTCATCTCAAATATGTAAAAGAAATCCATCATGGCAATGATATTCATTCAGCCTATCAACTGGATGGTTTAACTTCTCAGCATCAAATTACGGTAGATGACAGCCTCCATGCACAAGCGATTATTGACTGGCAAGAGAAAAAGGAGACAGTAAAATGAGTTATAAAGGCTATATTATAGATTTAGATGGTACAATCTACAAAGGCAAAGATCGTATCCCAGAGGGAGAGACTTTTGTCAAGGAATTGCAGAAACGTCAAATTCCTCACCTTTTTGTAACCAATAACAGTATGCGAACACCAGAAATGGTACAGGCTTTGCTGCGTGAGCAATGCCAGTTGGAGACGCCGGTTGAGAGTATTTATACAGCAACTCTTGCAACCGTTGATTACATGAATGACCTTAATCGCGGGAAAACGGCTTATGTGATCGGAGAGACCGGACTCAAATCAGCAATTGCAGAAGCAGGCTATATTGAAGATAGTCAAAATCCTGCCTATGTTGTTGTCGGTTTGGATCGCAATTTAACTTATGATATGCTGGTAAAAGCTACTTTAGCAATTCAAAAAGGTGCGGTCTTTATTGGAACCAATCCAGATCTAAATATTCCGACAGAACAAGGTCTTCTTCCCGGAGCTGGATCGATTCTTGCCTTGTTGGAAACTGCGACACGTGTTAAACCGGTTATTATTGGAAAACCCGAGGCCATCATTATGAATAAAGCGCTGGACATCTTAGGAACCAAGCGCAGTGAAACGCTTGTTGTAGGAGATAATTACCTAACAGATATTACAGCAGGTATCAAAAATGATTTTCCAACTTTGCTGGTAACAACAGGCTTTACCAGAAAAGAAGAAGTTCCCAATCTGCCGATTAAACCTGATTATATTCTTTCAACATTGTCGGAATGGAGTTTCGATGAAAACTAAAATTAAAAGTTTCATAACCCCCATTTGGCTCTTGTCTGTGACGATTTTAATCACTATTTATCTTGCTTGGGGACTTTATTGGTTCGAGATTGATTGGTTAAAACTGATGGATCAGGTCATTATCGGTAAAGCGGAGCTTTGGAACAATTTCAATGAGCTCATGTCCTATCTGACCAATCCTTTTGTCTCTACTCTTAATATGCCTGACTTTCCTTCCTCAGACAGTGGTTTGGGACATTTTCAAGATGTCAAGCACCTCTTTCATTTGGTTCAGGTGTTAGTTGTTTTATTAGCTTATCCAGCAGGCCGTTTTTTGCGGCAGAATATAAAGAACAAGACAATAGTTCTCTATCATAGAACTTATACCGTTTTAGCGCTGCTCCCCATCGTTATTGGAGTAATGGGACTTCTGATAGGGTTTGATGCGTTTTTTACCCTTTTTCATCAAGTGCTTTTTCCAGGCGACAGCTCTTGGCTTTTTAATCCCTATACAGATCCTATTATTGAAGTGCTGCCAGAAGATTATTTTTTGCACTGTTTTATCCTCTTTTTCATTTTCTATGAGCTGATTTTCGGAGGTCTGGCTCTTTATTGCAAACATAACCTCAAGAGAGATTCTTATGCATGATAATCATTTGCATTTAAGATTCTGATGTTAATTTCACTGACTACTTTGACCATTACGATGGTGAGATTGTAACAACTGAGCATTTGATTTATCTAATCCCTATACTAAACAAGACGATATTCCTGATTATGAGTCTTATTCTAAAGAAATAGCAGAGCTTAATCAGCAATATAATAACCGTATTAAACGCGGTATTGAGATTGGTTATTACCAGACTCGTGAAGCTGATAAAATCTATGATCTGAAACTCCTCTCTGTTCACCACAATGGCATTAATGATTATCTTGATGACGAAGTTGCAGATATGGATAAAGCTGTCGTTATTCAAGAGTATTTAGATAAACTAGAGTATGCTATTAGTCGTGTGGAGGCTGATGTATTGGCGCATTTTGCCTATGGCTTTTGCCTGTTTAATGTAACAGTTGATAAGTTAAAGGTTTACGAAAATCAGCTGTGGCGTATCTTTCAAAAAATGATAGACAACCATCTTGCCTTTGAAGTAAACGCCAAAAGCATGTATCTTTATCAGCATGAACATCTTTACCGTTATGCACTCGGTTTGACTACTAAGTTGGGGTGTCAAAAGTATTCCATCGGCTCAGATGGCCATAAACTGGAACATTTTCGCTTAAACTTCGATCAAATTTCTTGCTATGCTGAAAGAATTTGGCATCACAGAAGATCAGATTATTTAGAAGCCTTGTAATAAAGGGCTTTTTATTTATATAAGACGAACAGGACATATCTTTCATTAAAAATAGCCTGTAAAGTAAGAAATATACTTATAAAAAACTTAAATAATATAGAGTCCAAAAAGCTATAGTAATCTATTTGTAAAAAAGTGAACAACTGAAAACCGTTGATAAAAGCTGCCTCAAAATAAAATATTAAAGGAATTATAATGATTTGGTAATAAGATAAAAAATACATTAAATTGCTGAAAAGTGTGTAATCTATGATATAATAAAATTGTTTGAAAATAGGTAAATGTAAAAAAACTGATTTTCAACAAAGAAAGAAATGGGGACATGTAACATGGAAAACAAAGTACGCTACAAGCTTCACAAAGTTAAGAAGCAGTGGGTTACTATTGCTGTGGCTTCAGCAGCACTTACAGGTGTTGTTGGTGCTACAAGCGCAACTGCCTCATCTGTATCTGCAGATGAAGTATCTGCAACGACTGCAGCAACTACTGAGAGCGGGACTTCAACAAGTACTCAGACTTCAGAAACAGCAGAAATTGTAAATTCAACATCAACTTCTGCAGTTGCTTCAGATTCAGATTCTGAGACCAATGCTTCAGAATCAGTGACAAGTTTCGAAGATGTAGCTGTTACTGATTCTACAACTGAAAAAACAACAGCTAGCTCAGAAGAAACATCTACAACAGTTGCTGTATCAGAAGAAGTAACAACTCAGACAACTGTTTCAGAAGCGCCGGCTTCTTCGACAGCTGCCAGCGAAAAAGTTGTTGAACAAGAAACTGAATTATCCAAATCAGAAGTTTCAGCAGCACTTTCATTGGAAAATGTTAAATTAATTGACGGCTCTTACTATTATGTTAATGAAGATGGTTCATACAAGAAAAACTTTGCAATTACTGTTAACGGCCAATTGCTTTACTTTGGTGAAACGGGTGCCTTGACAAGCACATCAACTTACTCATTCTCAACGGGAACAACTAAGCTGACTGATGCTTTTACTTCTAATAATAAAGCCTACGATTCTACAGCAGCCAGCTTTGAATTGGTTGACGGTTATTTAACAGCAGATAGCTGGTACCGTCCTGCTAATATTCTTGAAAACGGAACAACATGGGTGAAATCTACTGAAGAAGACTTTCGTCCGCTTTTGATGGCATGGTGGCCAGATATTGACACACAGGTTAATTACTTAAACTATATGTCAGAGTATTTTGGACTGAAAACAACTTATAAAGCTGAACAAGGTCAGGATGCTTTGAATACAGCAGCAAAAGCTATTCAAGTTAAAATCGAACAAACGATTACAGCTAAAAAATCAACTGATTGGCTTCGTAAAACTGTTGAATCTTTTGTAGCTACTCAATCACAGTGGAATAAAGACACAGAAAACTATTCTAAAGGTGGTGGAGATGATCACCTTCAAGGAGGAGCGCTTCTTTATGTCAATTCAGATTTAACAGAATGGGCTAACTCAGATTCTCGTTTGCTTAACCGCACACCAACAAATCAAACTGGCAAAATCAATAAAAAGATTCTTGATGAAACTTCAGATGAAAACAATATTGGCGGTTATGATTTCTTGCTTGCTAATGACGTTGATAACTCAAATCCAGTTGTTCAAGCAGAACAGCTTAACCAACTGTACTACCTTATGAACTGGGGAAGTATTGTTTTTGGTGATAAGGATGCCAACTTTGATGGTGTTCGTGTAGATGCAGTGGATAATGTCAATGCTGACCTCCTTCAAATTTATACAAATCTTTTTGAAGCAGCTTATGGTGTTGATAAATCAGAAGCAAATGCCCTTGCTCATATTTCTATCCTTGAAGCTTGGAATTATAATGATAACCATTATAATAAAGCGACAAATGGCGCAGCATTGGCAATGGAGAACAAACAACGTTTGGCGCTTCTTTATTCATTAGCAAAACCAATCTCTGAACGTACTGTAGCGTTGAGCCCACTTTATAATAATACGTTTAATACTAGCTATACAAAAGTAGCTAAGAGTGAAACAGATGATTATAAGGTTGGTGTCAATAACTCTGCTTATGGTGATACAGATGCATCTTATGTCTTTATTCGTGCACATGATAATCAGGTTCAGGATATCATTGCCCAAATCATTAAAGACAAGATTAATTCAGAATCTGACGGATTCACAATGACTCCTGAAGAATTGAAAAAAGCATTTGAAATTTACAATGCCGATATGAATAGTGCTGACAAGAAGTATACGCTCAGCAACATTCCTGCTGCGTATGCTTTGATGTTGTCAAATATGGAAGTCGTAACACGTGTTTATTATGGTGACCTCTATACTGATAATGGTCAGTATATGGCAACTAAGTCCCCATATTACGATGCTATCACTACCCTTTTGAGTAACCGTTATAAATACGTATCAGGCGGCCAAACTATGAAGAGTCAATGGCTGACTGGCGATGGCAGTATGGCGCAATATGATAAAGATAGTTTATATGCTTCATCAGAAGTAGTAACTTCTGTTCGTTATGGTAAGGATATCATGTCTGCTGATGATACAGAAGGAACAGATGAAAGCCGTACATCAGGTATGGTAACTATCGTATCTAATAATCCTAAATTATCGCTTTATGAATCAGCAAGCTTAGAAGTTGAAATGGGTAAAATCCATAAAAACCAAGCCTATCGTCCTTTACTTCTTGGTACTAAAGACGGTATTGTCACATATGCAACTGATGCGGAAGCAGAAGCAGCTGGTCTTATCAAGTATACTGATGAAAATGGAGTTTTGACATTTGGTGCTAATGACATCAAGGGTTATGCAACCGTTGATATGTCAGGTTATTTGGCAGTATGGGTACCGGTTGGTGCGGCAGAAGACCAAGATCTTCGTGTAGCAGCTTCAACAGAAGCTTACAAAGATGGTGATTCAACCTACCAAGCGACAGAAGCTCTTGATTCACAAGTTATCTATGAAGGCTTCTCAAACTTCCAAGATTTTGTTGAAAATGACAGCCAATATACTAATAAATTGATTGCCGAAAATGCCGAACTTTTCAAATCATGGGGAATTACATCATTTGAAATGGCTCCGCAATATGTATCGGCAACTGATGGAAGCTTCCTTGACTCTGTCATCCAAAATGGATATGCTTTCACTGACCGTTATGATCTTGCTATGAGTAAGAATAATAAATACGGCTCAAAAGAAGATCTCCGTGATGCTCTAAAAGCTCTCCACTCAGCTGGTATTCAAGCTATTGCAGACTGGGTTCCAGATCAAATTTATCAATTACCAGGTAAGGAAGTTGTTACTGCAACACGTACAGATAATTATGGTAAAACAATTCAAGATCCATACATTGAAAATACACTTTATGTTGCTAATACTAAGTCTTCAGGTGAAGATTATCAGGCAAAATATGGTGGTGAGTATCTTGATGAACTCAAAGAGAAATATCCAGAGCTCTTCACAGCTAAGATGCTTTCAACAGGTGAAACAATTGATCCATCTGTAAAACTTAAACAATGGAAAGCTGAATACTTCAATGGAACTAACGTTCTTAATCGTGGTTCAGAATACGTTCTTAGCGATGCTTCAACAGGAACTTACTTTACTGTTAATGAAGACGGCACCTTCATTCCGCTTCAATTGACAGGAAATCAAAAGGCAGTAACTGGTTTCTATTATGATGGTAAGGGACTATCTTACTATGGTACAAGCGGTTATAAAGCTGTTTCATCATTTGTAAAATTCAATGGTAATTATTATTACTTTGATGAAGATGGTCACATGGTAACGGGCAGAACTCAAATTGGTGACTCTACTTATTACTTCTTGCCAAATGGTATTCAATTACGTAACGCCAACTTTGAAGATGCAGATGGTAATGTTTACTACTTTGGTGTTAAAGGTGACATGTTTGTAGATGGTTATTATTCGTTTGATGTTAAAACAACTGACGCAGATGGTAAAACTTCTACAAGCAAAGTATGGCGTTACTTTGATAAAGATGGCGTCATGGCGGTAGGTATCCAAACAGTTGATGGATTTATCCAATACTTTGATGAAGATGGTATTCAAGTTAAAGATAAACTTGTAACACTTGCAGATGGTTCAGTTTACTATCTTCAAGCTGGTTCAGGTAACGCTGTGACGAGTGATTGGAAAGAAATTGATGGAAGCTGGTATTACTTTGGTGCTAAAGGTGCAGCAGTCACTGGAGCTCAGAAGATTAACGGCCAAAATCTATACTTCGGAACTGATGGCAAGCAAGTCAAAGGTGCGACTGTTACAAATTCAGATGGCAGCCTTAGCTTCTATGATGCCGATACAGGTGAAAGATGGAGTAATACCTTCTTTACAACTGGAGATAATGTTTGGTACTATATCGGTTCCAACGGTAAGACAGTCACTGGTGCTCAAGTCATTAATGGTAAACACCTCTACTTTGATAAAGATGGTAAACAAGTTAAAGGTGGAACTGTTAAAAATTCAGATGGTACAATGAGTAGTTATGATGCCGATACAGGTGAGTTAGTAAGAAATACTTTCTTCACAACTGGAAACAATGTTTGGTATTATATTGGCTCTAATGGTAAAACAGTAACCGGAGCTCAGGTGATCAACGGTCAACGATTGTACTTTGGTAAAGATGGTAAACAAGCCAAAGGGAAAACTGTTTTGACAGGAAAAGGTCGAATCAATTATTATGATGCTGACACGGGAGAAAAAGCAATTAATGCTTGGGTAACTTTCCGAGATGGCACACGTGTCTACTTTGATGGACGCGGAAATGCTATTATTTAGTCAAAATAATAATATGTATGTAAAAAGTAGCGGTATTACACCGTTGCTTTTTACATTCTTTCAAATATTGGAAGTGTTCCTGTGCAGAGGTAGATGATAGAAAATTGTAGTGGAATTAAGATGTAAAACTTTAATTAGTAATTTTCATTACTGTTACATTAATATTATTGTAATTGTAAAGTAATGATATAAAAAAACGATTAAAACTAAAAATAAGCTAAAAAAACATGGTATAATAGTTCTGTTTGAAAAGTAGATTTCGAACAAAATAGAAATGGGGAATTGAATATGGAAAACAAAGTACGCTACAAGCTTCATAAAGTCAAGAAGCAGTGGGTTACTATTGCCGTGTCAGTGGCCACACTCGCCTCTGTTTTGGGAGGAACAGTCCTAACATCTAACCTTGTTTCAGCAGATGAAACAACAGGAGATCAAGTAACTGCTGCTATTGAAGATAATGCTGATAGTAGTACGACTGTGACTTCAGAAACAACTTCGTCAGAAGCAGTTGTGTCCGACAGTACGGTTTCTTCGACCTCAGTAGAAACAGAAGTTTCAGCAACTTCAGAAGTAACAACAGAAACAACAACTTCTGAAAGTACATCAACATCAACTTCAGAAGTTTCAACAACTTCAGAAGCTGCTTCTGAAACAGTGGAGGCAGACAAGGCTCCGGTTTCATCTGCAGAAGTGGTTACAGAAGCAACTAGCGGTCTGTCAAGTACAGAAGTAGAAGCTGCATTGTCATTGGATAAGATCAAATTGATTGATGGCAGTTATCGCTATGTTAATGATGATGGTAGTTACAAGAAAAATTTTGCTATTACGGTAAATGGTCAGCTGCTGTATTTTGATGGTAATGGCGCTTTGACAAGCACATCAACCTATTCATTTACTGAAGGTTTAACTAATCAGGTTGATACTTTTACGCTTCATAATGCTGCAAAAGATTCAACGACAGCAAGTTTTGAGCTTGTTGATGGTTATTTAACAGCTAATAGTTGGTATCGTCCTGCCTATATTTATGAAAATGGCAAGACTTGGGTAGAGTCAAAGGAATCAGATTTGCGGCCAATTTTAATGTCTTGGTGGCCTGATAAAGATACTCAAGTTGATTATTTGAATTATATGACAAAGGCAATGGATGGTGAAGAGGGTACATTTACGCTTGAAACATCACAAACGGCTTTAAATGTTGCCGCACAGATTATTCAAACTAAGATTGAACAACGTATTACCGCAGAACAATCTACAGAGTGGTTACGTACGGCTATTAAAACCTTTGTATCTACGCAATCAAAATGGAATAAAGATTCAGAAAACTACAATAAAGCAGATCACTTGCAAGGTGGTGCCCTTCTTTATACAAATTCAGATTTAACGCCATGGGCTAATTCAAGTTATCGTTTGCTTAATCGCACGCCTACCAACCAAACTGGTGAGATAAAATATACAAAAGGAAATGATAACGGCGGTGTTGGCGGTTATGAATTCTTGCTGTCAAATGACGTTGATAATTCCAATCCAACCGTTCAAGCAGAACAGCTTAACCAATTATATTACCTTATGAATTGGGGAAGTATTGTTTTTGGCGACAGCGATGCTAATTTTGACGGCGTTCGTGTAGATGCGGTGGATAATGTCAATGCTGATATGCTCCAACTGTATACGCGTCTTTTCAAATCAGCTTATAAAGTAAGTGAAACAGAAGCAAATGCACTTGCTCATATCTCAATTCTCGAAGCTTGGTCGCATAACGATCCATACTATAATTACGATACTAATGGTGCAGCTCTTGCCATGGATAATGGTTTGCGTTTGTCACTTCTGTATGCTTTAACACGTCCAATTACTTCTGAAACTGGCGGTGAAACGCGTACAGCTAATCTGAAAGATTTGGTCAATGGTGGTTATTATGGTCTGGCAGATCGTTCTGATGTAACATCATATGATGAACTTGGAAAAGCTTCATATGTTTTTGTTCGAGCACATGACTCAGAAGTCCAAACTGTTATTGCTAAGATTATTGCTGAAAAGAATCCTGATACAGATGGTTTCACGTTCACTCTTAAAGAGCTAGAAGAAGCATTCAAAACCTACAATGAAGACATGAATAAGGTAGAGAAAAAATATACTCACTACAATATTCCTGCAGCTTATGCTTTGATGCTTCAAAATATGGGACAAGTTACACGTGTATACTATGGTGATTTGTACACAGATAATGGTCAGTATATGGAAACTAAGTCACCATATTATGATCAAATTACAACCCTATTGCAAGCACGTTCTAAATATGTAGCGGGTGGTCAGACATCATACATTGCTGATCTTGATGCAACACGAACATTTGCTGATGGTTCAGATGCAAGCTACAATAATGGCATCTATGTATCAGTTCGCTACGGACAAGATTTAATGTCAGCAACTGACACAGAAGGAACTGAAAACAGCCGTACTTCAGGTATGTTAACGCTGGTTTCTAACAATCCTCAGTTGGAATTGAAGAAAGATGCTGTTCTTAAAGTGAATATGGGTGCAGCCCATGCTAATCAAGCTTACCGTCCGTTGATTCGCGGTACGGAAAATGGTATTGTATCATCATTGACAGATGCTGATACTGATGTTGTTAAGTATACGGATGCATCTGGCTACCTTACTTTCACAGCAGATGAAATTAAAGGTTTCTCAACTGTTGATATGAGCGGCTATGTTTCTGTTTGGGTACCGGTAGGAGCTTCTGAGGATCAAAATGTTCTTGCTACAGCTTCTACGGAAACTAAGACAGAAGGTGAACAGGTTTATAAACCATCAGCTGCTTTGGAAGCTCAAGTGATTTATGAAGGTTTCTCTAATTTCCAAGATTTTGTAAAAACGGATAATCAATATACTAATAAGAAGATTGCTGAAAATACGGATCTTTTCAAATCATGGGGAATTACTTCATTTGAACTTGCACCACAGTATGTTTCAACAACTGATGGTACTTTCTTAGATTCTATCATTGAAAATGGCTATGCTTTCGATGACCGTTACGACTTAGCTATGAGTAAGAACAATAAATATGGTTCTTCAGAAGATCTTCGTAATGCTCTTAAAGCTCTTCATGCAGCGGGTATTCAGGCCATTGCAGACTGGGTTCCAGACCAAATCTATACATTGACTGGTGAGGAAGTTGTCACTGCAACACGTACAGATAATTTTGGTAATGTCAATGAAGATGCAGAGCTTGTTAAGAAACTTTATGTGGCTAATACAAAATCTTCAGGAAGTGATTATCAAGCGCAATACGGCGGTGAGTACCTTGAGTACCTTCAAAAGACCTATCCAGAACTTTTCACAGAAGTAATGATTTCAACTGGCCAAACGATTGATGCTTCCGTGAAAATTAAACAATGGAAAGCTGAATATTTGAATGGTACAAATGTTCTTGACCGTGGTTCAGATTATGTTCTTAGCGATGGCGGAACTTACTTCACCGTTACTAAAGATGGAGCATTCCTTCCTGCTCAGTTGACTGGTGATCAAACAGCTACAACTGGCTTCTTCCATGATGGAACTGGCATGACCTACCGTACAAGTTCAGGAACACAAGCTAAATCACAATTTGTAACTTATGAAGGTAATAAATATTACTTTGATAAGGATGGTCATATGGTTGTGGGAGCACAAGAAATTGGTGATTATGGCTATTACTTCTTGCCAAATGGTATCATGCTTAAAGATGCTTATGTGACAAATACTAATGGTACAACCTACTATTATGGTAAATCTGGTAAACGTAAGACATCTTCTGGTTGGAAAGACTACGAAGTAACAACTACTGATTCCGAAGGAAAAGAAGTAAAAAGCAAAGTTTACCGCTATTTCTATGAAGGCGGTGTTATGGCTCAAGGTATTTCTGAAATTGATGGCGCGACTTATTATTTCTTAGATAGTGGTGTTCAAGTCAAGGGTAACTTCCTTAAGACTGATAAAGGAATTATTTACTTTGATGCTGACTCTGGTCAGAAAGTCTATTCTAAATTTGTCACTGTAGGTGGTCAGTGGTATTATGCAGGTTCAAGCGGTTATCTTTTGACTGGTGAACAAACAATTAATGAAAGCACTTATTTCTTCAAGGAAGATGGTTTACAAGTTAAAGGTGAATTTATCACTGATGATACCGGTAAACGTTCTTATTATGATGCTGACTCAGGTAAGAAGAAGATTTCAAAATTCTTCTCAGTAAATGACACTTGGTATTATGCTGACAGTGACGGTTATGTCGTAACTGGCTTCCAGACTATCCAAGGTAAACGTTACTATTTCAATGCTGATGGTTCACAAGTAAAATCATCCTTCTTTACTACTGGTGACAATGCTTGGTATTATGCTAATCAAAATGGTGTGATTGTAACCGGAGCACAAACAATTAATGGTCAGTCTCTCTATTTTGATGAAGAAACAGGGAAACAGGTCAAAGGTGGATTGGTAACAGCTGCTGATGGTTCAAAATCTTACTATGACGCTGATTCAGGTGAAAAACTCACTTCAGATTTCTTCACAACTGGAGATAACGTTTGGTATTATGCCGATGCTAATGGCAAGATTGTGACTGGTGCACAAGTTATCAAAGGACAAACTCTTTACTTTGATGAGAATGGGGTACAAGCCAAAGGAACTTTGGTACGTAACTCGGATAACTCAGTATCTTATTATGATCCTGATTCAGGTGATAAGGTATTCAATAAATGGGTAACCTTGTCAACTGGTCGACGTATTTACTTCAATACAAGCGGTAAAGCTGTTCTTGATATTTAAAATTAAGTTATTTTGGAACTTTGACAATTTGAAACTAGCCACATTTGTGGCTAGTTTTATTTTTGCCAGATTAGAATTAAATTTTACAAAAAGGAGAAAATTATTATGAAAAGCTTCAAAAATTATAAACAAAGTCAGGAAAAATTCTCAATCCGTAAAAAATCTATCGGTGTTGTTTCACTAGCAATTGCCGCAACTTTAGCGGTTGCAGGCTTAGCCGACACTGCATCAGCAGATGAAGTATCAGTGAATGAGAATGTTGAGACAAATATTGTGTCAGATGCAAGTGCATTAGAAGACACTGCTGGAGAAGTAGCAGTTACTGCTGTCAATGAGAATGTTACCACTGAGACAGCTCCTGCAGCAACTACAGGGACAACAGGGGATGTTTTAACAGATACCTCATCAACTTTGACTGTTGTCAGCGAAGAAACTAAAGGAACAAATACTGTAACAACTTATGATGTTGATACTCAAGAACTGACAGATGCCGCAACAGATGCTGCAACTGCAGGAGTGAAGGTAGAACAAGGAGAAGCAAAATATTATAATACTGTCGAAGAAGCAGTAGCTGCAAACCAAGCACAGGCAAAAGTTGTTAAATTAGCAACTGAAACTTATAAAGAGGCAGTAGCTCAATATGAAACAGAACGTTCAGCTTACGAAACTGCCTTGGCGCAATATGAATCACAAAAGGCAGCTTATGACCAATATCAAGCTGAAGTTGCGACTGGTAAAGGTGCTGGAATTGTAGCAACAGCTCAAGATTTGATTCTTGAAAAAGAGCCTAATGCACTTTTAGCTGCTAACGGTATTAATGTCTATATTACTAAAGAATCTGCAGAAGCTCTGGCTTCAAAAAATATCCTTGATTCTTATGATGTATCATCATTAACTTGGGATAAAGTGACACCTGATAATGAATTTACCTCAAATGAAGATATTTGGGCTCTTGTCTCAACGGGCGATAGTTTCTCAGCAACTTATACTAATCTTGAAAATTCATCTGTTGATGGAAAAGCTATTGCTAAGATCGTTTATACTTATACCTTAGTTTCTTCAACTAATTCACGTGAAACAGCAATTGTTACTCTTCATCATGATCCAACACGTACGATTACAATTGGTTCTAACACAGCGTCATCAGATGCAAAATTGACAGTGAATGTTAAAATTCAATTTTTTGATAAAGCTGATCAAGAAATTGATTTGTCAGCCTCATCAGTTATTGTGAGCCTGTCATCTCTTAATCACTGGAATGGTATGGCTTATGTCACCAATGAAAAACCACAAGCTGTGGAAGTGGCCGCTTACGATGTGAAAGGCAAGCTTGTAACCGTTGCAGTTGACGTTTATGCTGATGGCAGTGTACCATCTCTTAACAATGGTACTGCTGTAGCAAAATCTCTTGCCGCAGCTTTTGGTGATGATGTTGTATTGTCAAATAGCAATCCAGCACGTTTTGTGGTTGATGGCTCAGCTATTTCAGCAACATCAGTTGCTGCTAAAGATCAAAACGGCAACACAAAAGATGCTGATGGAAATACTTTTGGTACTTATACCATTGACCCAGCAACTGGTCTGGTAACTTACACGCCTACGGTAAAATATGATAAATCAAATCATATTGAGTCTGTAACAATCGGTAATAACACCTACATTCAAGTTCCAGGTTCATCAGTAACCAACCAAAATGGTGTAGTTTACGCTGTCAATGACAACGAATATATGGCTCACGGTTCAACCTTTAACGCTGCAGCGGGTGCAGGAGGCTGGGATAGCCAATCTTCACCTACTTACTATTATGGTTCGGCTGCGGTTGTTCTAAAAGATGGTAACTTGAGTTTCACTGTGACTGGTAACGAAGTTGGAACAAATACTGTTTATTGGTTTGCTATTAACTCAAAAGTTGCTGTTCCAACAGCACCAGGTGAAAAACCAGTAGAACCAACAGCACCAGTCAGCCCAACTGTAACTGTTAATGATGCTTATGTTAAAGTAACCGAAGAGACACCTAAAAAAGACAAACCTCAAAAACCTATTCAACATGATGATTGCTGGCCAAATCATGGTGGTCATAAGAGACACGGTCAAAAGGATATTGACTTTGATAATCATAAAGGACGCAGAGATTATGACTTTGGCGGTCATAAACACAAAGGCGGTCATAGACGTATTGATTTTGGATATAGCTACCAATTTAAAGAAATCAATTATGGTGGCTACCATCATGGATTCTGCTATTGTGCACCAGTAAAATTTTACTATCAAATTCCTTCTTATCGCAGCGTATTTTACTACCGTTCATCGTTCCGAGGAACAACTTATAGATTTGCAAGTGCAAATTTTGGTCGCGGAGGACGTTCAATTCATTTTAAACATTGTTAATCCCGAGAAGCCTTAATTTTAAAAGGAACTGGTTTTTCCAGTTCTTTTTGGGTGTGATTTTTTTAGAATTTTTTACGGCTGAATGAGAATGCTTTTAGAAAAACGTGGTATAATGTTTTTTGCTAATACCTTTTAGGGAGTTCAGATGTTTAAATCAAAAAATAAGATAGAAAATCGAATAGAATACTCAATTATTTTGCCAGTGCTAATCCTTTTATTAGTAGGTTTAGTAGCGGTTTATATAGCGACATCCTTTGATTATCCTGATAATGTGATAAAACTCATGATTCAGCAAGTTCTTTGGATTCTTCTGGGAGCTGGGATAGCTTTTGTTGTCATGTTTTTTAATACAGAATTTCTATGGAAGATCACTCCTTGGCTATATGGTTTTGGTTTAGGTTTGATGATCTTACCCTTGATCTTTTTTTCGCCGGAATTGGTCGAATCAACAGGAGCCAAGAACTGGGTTAGTATCGGCTCGGTAACCCTTTTTCAACCATCAGAATTTATGAAAATTTCCTATATTCTTATGCTGTCCCGCATTACGGTAACTTCAAAACATGGACGAGTAGCGACTGAACTTAGAGATGATGGCATACTGTTGGGAAAATACATTCTTGTTACTATTCCTGTTTTGCTTCTTTTAGCTTTGCAAAAAGATTTAGGAACAGCCATGGTTTTTATGGCAATTTTGGCAGGTTTGGTTTTAGTCGCAGGAATCTCATGGAAAATCATTTTACCAATAGTGGGAGTTGCAACAGCAGCCTTTCTAATCTTTCTTGTTATTTTTATGTCAGAATGGGGAAAGGCTTGGCTTTACGGTCTTGGGTTTGAAACCTATAAAATCAATCGTATTTTAGCTTGGCTGGATCCTTTTACCTATGCTAATGGAATTGCTTATCAGCAGACGCAGGGAATGATTGCTATTGGTTCTGGCGGAGTGACAGGCAAAGGGTTTAACGTGATGGATTTGAATGTTCCCGTTCGTGAGAGTGATATGATTTTTACCGTCATTGCTGAGGATTTTGGTTTAATAGGTTCTGGCCTAGTGCTTCTGACTTATCTTTTTTTGATTTACCGTATGCTTAGGGTAACTTTCAGATCTAATAATCGTTTTTATACCTTTATTTCAACTGGTTTTATCATGATGATTGTTTTTCATATTTTTGAAAATGTTGGAGCAACGCTTGGTCTGTTGCCTTTAACGGGGATTCCTCTTCCCTTTATTTCTCAAGGAGGATCATCATTGATTTCTAATTTGATAGGAGTGGGCTTGGTCTTGTCCATGGCTTATCAAACTAATCTTGAAGAAGAACATCGCTTGTTATTGTCACTTTCCCGCCGTAAAAAAAGGGAAAGCTGGAAATACGGCCACTAGAAAGAAAATCAAGAAAAAAGTGAAAGGAATCGGCTGGTTGTCAGCCGATTTTTTTCTAGGCTATGGTATAATATTAAAAAGATATGTCTTAGAAGGTGAAAGGAGCCCCTAGTGATTGCGACACAAGAAAAACAAGAACGAGTGATATTACTGGGGGTTGAGCTGCAAGAGACGGAACATTTTGAGATGTCAATGAAAGAATTGGCCAGTCTGGCAAAAACAGCTGGTGCGGATGTTGTCTCATTTTATCATCAAAAGCGAAAGCAGTATGATGGTAAAACCTTAATTGGATCTGGTAAGTTAGATGAAATTAAATCTTTGGCAGATGCAGATGCTATTGATACCGTCATTGTCAATAATCGTCTGACACCGCGTCAAAACACTAATCTTGAAGCTGTTTTAGGCGTTAAGGTTATTGATCGCATGCAATTAATTTTGGATATTTTTGCAATGCGGGCACGCAGTCATGAAGGAAAACTTCAGGTGCATTTGGCACAGCTGAAGTATATGCTGCCGCGTTTAGCAGGACAAGGTGTTATGCTTAGTCGTCAAGCTGGGGGTATTGGCAGCAGAGGCCCTGGTGAGAGTCAGCTGGAACTTAATCGTCGTTCGATTCGTAATCAAATCATAGATATTGAGCGTCAGCTTAAGCAGGTTGAGAGGAACCGTCAGACGGCTCGAGATAAGCGAGTAGACTCAGATACTTTTAAAATTGGCTTAATTGGCTATACCAATGCGGGTAAGTCTACGATTATGAATATCCTGACGAATAATACTCAGTATGAAGCAGATGAGCTTTTTGCTACGTTGGATGCAACAACCAAAAAGATTTATTTGAAGGATCAATTTCAGGCAACCTTGACGGATACGGTTGGTTTTATTCAGGATTTGCCAACTGAATTGGTTGCTGCTTTCAAATCAACACTTGAAGAAAGCAGACATGTGGACTTACTTTTGCATATTATAGATGCTTCTGATGCCAATCATGCTGAGCAGGAAAGGGTTGTTTTGGACATTCTTGAAGAATTGGACATGGCTGATATTCCGCGTCTGGCTATTTACAATAAGATTGATATAGCTGATCATTTAACCGCGACTGCTTTTCCCAATGTTAGAATTTCAGCTCATCAGAAAGGGGCTCAAGAACATCTTCGTCAGATTATTATTGATGAAATTCGAGGGCTTTATCAGCCTTTTAGTCTTAAGCTGCATCAAAAAGACCTTTACAAACTTTATGAGTTAAATAAGATTGCCCTTTTGGACAGCTACAGTTTTGCATCAGAAACTGAGGAAATCACAGGCTATATTTCGCCTAGCAATCAATGGAAGTTAGAACGTTTTTATGACTGATTATGTATCACTTGCACTTAAATACGGCGGTTTCACCAGCTTAGATAAGGTTTATTTGGAAAATGTGCTGGCGCAGTTGTCGGATGATCAAAAACTGATTTTTATCACACCACCGCCAAGCGTTATCAATGCTTATTTTGCTGAGCTTTATCAAAAACAAAGTCCTAAAGCGGCTACGGATTACTTTTTTGACTTGTCAAAGGAGCTGATGCTTTTTCAAAATCATCCCTCTTTTGAGGAAACAAAGCCTTTTATTCGTTTGAATTTATCGGGGAAATCCTATGGATTTTGTTTTGCTTTGGATGAAAGAGCCTTGGTTTTTCCAGAAAAGGCAGAGCCAATTCATGCAAGTCTATTATGTGAATTAGCACAGGTCTTTCCGCACTATAAAATTACGGCAGAAAGTGGAGCTATTCGTATGCTGGATATTGCTTTTGATGAAGAAGAGCTGCAAGATCTAACGCCTCAAAATGCTCTGCTCAGCCATGTTGCTAAGCTAAAAGGAGATATGATCAAAATTAAGAGTTTTAATAAGGATGAATTGGCAGAGCTTTTGCCGAACTATTCCGGTCAGATTTACTACGGTTTTGAGCAGCGTGAATATCTAGCCTATGTCAAATTAAATAACGATTAGAAAGTATGAGATAAATGGAAGTACAATTTCTAGGAACGGGCGCTGGACAGCCGGCCAAGCAGCGCAACGTATCAAGTCTGGTTCTTAAACTCTTGGATGAAATCAATGAAATTTGGATGTTTGATTGCGGAGAAGGCACACAGCGCCAAATTTTAGAGACCACTATTAGGCCGCGTAAGATTAAAAAGATTTTTATTACTCATCTGCATGGCGATCATGTGTTGGGGTTGCCTGGCTTTTTGGCTTCTCGTGCTTTTCAGGCCAATGAGGAGCAAACAGACGTTACCATTTATGGCCCATCAGGAATCAAGCAATTTGTTATGACTAGCTTACGTGTGACAGGGTCTCGCTTGCCTTATCATATTCATTTTGTTGAACTTAATGATAAGAATTTAGGTAAGATTGCAGAGACAGATAAATTTATGGTTTATGCAGACAAGCTGGATCATACTATTTTTTGTTTAGGTTATCGTATTATTCAAAAAGATTTGGAAGGAACCTTAGATGCTGAGGGCTTAAAAGCAGCAGGTCTTCCATTTGGCCCTTTGTTTGGACAGGTTAAAGCGGGACATGACGTAACTTTAGAAGATGGGACTCTTATTAAGGCTGCTGATTATATATCGGAGCCTAAAAAAGGAAAGGTTGTCACAGTTTTAGGAGATACACGAAAGACCAATGCCAGTGTTCGTCTGGGGCTGGGTGCTGATGTCCTTATCCACGAATCTACCTATGGGAAGGGCGATGAAAAATTAGCTCGCAGTCATGGGCATTCGACTAATATACAGGCGGCTCAGGTAGCAAAGGAGGCTTCTGCTAAGTGTCTGTTGTTAAATCATGTGTCTGCTCGCTTTCTTGGACGTGACATTAGCCAAATGGCTGCAGATGCTCAAGATGTTTTTAAAAACACTCATATTGTACGTGACTTTGAAGAGGTGAAAATCTAATGACAGCACAGCGTATCATTATGATTACGGGTGCAAGCGGAGGCTTGGCTCAGGAAATCGTTAAACACTTATCAAATAATGATGAATTAATTTTGCTGGGGCGCAGCAAGGAAAGGCTAGAAGAGATCTATGCCCATGTTCCTAATAAGAACTGTATTGCTTTAGATATTACTGATGATAAGGCGATAGAAGAGCTGGTTACAGACCTCTACCAGCAGTTTGGCCGAATTGATGTTTTGATTAACAATGCGGGTTTTGGTGAGTTCAAGGCTTATGACTGTTATGACGCTCAGCATATTCGGGAGATGTTTGATGTCAATACTCTGGCAACTATCAATTTTTCCCGTCTGATTGGTCAAAAAATGGCAGAGCAAAGGCGAGGCCATATTGTTAATATTGCCAGTATGGCAGGTTTGATTGCCTCAGCCAAATCAACCGTCTATTCAGCAACAAAATTTGCAGTGATTGGCTTTTCTAATGCTTTACGCTTAGAATTAAGAGTTCAGGAAGTCTATGTGACAACTGTCAATCCTGGCCCTGTTGCCACCAAATTCTTTGAACGGGCAGATCCGTCTGGCGCTTATCTTAAGAGCATTGAGCGATTTATTTTACAGCCAGATCTTGTAGCAAAACGGGTGGTTAATTGTCTTGGTAAAAATAAGCGTGAGCTTAATATGCCTTTTAGCCTTGCAGCAGCGCACAAGTTTTATACCCTTTTTCCAAGATTGGCAGATTATCTGGCACGAACTGTATTTAACTACAAATAAAGAAAGAAAACAATGATTAGATCCAAGTATAATTGGAAGATAACAAAAAAGGAGCCAGATGCTGGCTTTTTTAAACAGGCTATGGAAGCTGGTTTGACAGAATCAGCTGCCGCTATTGCTTATGAACGAGGAATTGAAACCCAAGAGGCTTTGCAGGCTTTTTTAGGTGCCGATTTGTCTCAGCTTCACGATCCTTATTTACTCAATGATATGGACAAAGCAGTAGAACGTATTTTTCGGGCTATTGAAAAGGGCGAACAGATTCTGGTTTATGGCGATTACGATGCTGACGGGATGACTTCCGCTTCTATTGTCAAGGAAGCTTTAGAGATGCTGGGAGCAGAAGTTCAGGTTTATTTGCCTAACCGTTTTACAGATGGTTATGGCCCTAATGAATCTGTTTATAACTATTTTATCGCTCAGCAGGCTGTTTCATTGATTATAACGGTGGATAATGGCGTAGCTGGACATGAGGCTATCGCTTCTGCGCAAGAGCAGCAGGTTGATGTTATTGTGACAGACCATCACAGCATGCCAGCAGAGCTGCCAGAAGCATTTGCTATCATTCATCCCAATCATCCAGATGCTGATTATCCTTTTAAAGACTTAGCAGGCTGTGGTGTTGCCTTTAAATTAGCAACGGCACTGCTCGAATCTATTCCAACAGAAATGTTAGATTTAGTAGCTATCGGAACAATTGCTGATATGGTTAGTCTGACTGATGAAAACCGCATCATGGTAAAAATGGGGCTTGAGATGCTAAAACAAACAGAACGGATCGGTCTTCAGGAGCTTTTGCGAGTGTCTGAAGTGGATTCTGCGACTGTTTCAGAAGAAACAATCGGTTTCAAATTGGCCCCTCAGCTAAATGCTCTTGGCCGTCTGGACGACCCGAACCCTGCTATTGAACTTTTGACTGGCTTTGATGAGGAAGAAGCGCTAGCCATTGCCCAAATGATTAATGGTAAAAATGATGAACGCAAGGAGCTTGTGCAAGTTATTTTTGATGAAGCTATGGCTATGGTTGACCCTGATAAACCCGTTCAGGTTCTGGCTAAAGAAGGCTGGCATCCTGGAGTTTTGGGAATAGTTGCTGGCCGAATTATGGAGCAGATAAGTCAGACAGTTGTCGTTTTAACTATTGAGGACGGTTTGGCAAAAGGCTCTGCCCGCAGTCTGGAGAGCATAGATATTTTTGATGCCTTATCGTCCCACCGTGAGCTTTTTGTGGCTTTCGGAGGACATAGCGGAGCTGCTGGCATGACATTACCAGAAGAGAATTTGACTGCACTCTCGAAAACTTTGTCTGCCTACCTTTATGAGCATGCGATTGATACCAAACAGAAAAATAGTTTGCTTCTTGATGAAGAACTGCATTTATCAGAATTAAGCTTTGACATGTTAAAGGGCCTCAATAAGCTGGCACCTTTTGGCATGGATAATAAAAAGCCCGTTTTTTGGCTGAGGGATTTTCAAGTTTTACAAGCTCGTACTATGGGACAAAATGGCGCTCATCTCAAGTTCAAAGTGAAACAGACTGATAGCCAATATGATGTTGTAGCCTTCAATCAAGGAGCCCTTGTTCAGGAATTCCAGCAGGCACAAGGATTAGAATTAGCTGTGACCTTGTCTGTCAATCAATGGAATGGTAATACCAGCTTGCAGCTCATGTTGGTAGATGCGCGTGTCAGTGGGATTCAGCTCTTTGATATTCGCGCTAAAAATGCTGTATTGCCAACAGATATTCCGCTTTTATCTGAAGACACTGAGAGTTTGTCTGTTGTGATTGATCAGATTCCAGAGACAGCAGAAGAACTGAAAAAACTTGTTGCCGATAGACCTTTTGAAGCTGTCTATTTTAAAAATAGAATTGAGAAAGCTTATTATCTGACTGGTTATGGAACACGTGAGCAATTTGCCAGACTCTATAAGACTATTTACCAATTTCCAGAGTTTGACGTGCGTTACAAATTGAAAGAGCTCAGCCAATTTCTCAAAATTGACCAGATTCTGCTTATCAAGATGATTCAAATCTTTGAAGAATTGGGCTTTGTCACGATTGCAGATGGTATTATGACAGTCAACAAGGGTGCCCCAAAGCGTGACATTTCTGAAAGTCAGGTTTACCAAGAACTAAAAGAGATGGTTAAGTTTCAAGAATTGATGGCATTGGGAACACCGCAGGAGATGTATGATTTTTTGACCAAGAAAAATTAAAACCCCAAAAACAATTGAATGTTCAAATATCAAAAAGCTAGAGAGCGGAGATACGGTTGGTGCGAAATCACAGCTGCCTCTCGCTCTTTTTTAGCTTAAACCTGCCAACCAATGCCATCTTATTGTGCTATAATGCTAAAAAAGGAGACACTATGCAGGAAAGTCGATTGTTTAAATTAGTTTATCATCTTTTGGAACATGGAAAAAGCAGAGCTCTTGATTTGGCCGATAAATTTGAGGTTTCTGTCAGAACCATTTACCGCGATGTAGATGCCCTCAGCAGCGCAGGCATTCCCATCTATACCATCCAAGGAAAAAACGGTGGCATTCAGCTGGACAAGGATTTTGTCCTGTCCAAATCTTTGCTGTCGCAGAAAGAAAAACAGGAAATTTTACAAGGTCTTCAGGGTTTGGGAGCCCTCAATGAAACGCTGAATGATAAACAGCTCATCACCAAGTTATCAGCCCTTTTTAAAATACAAAATCCCAACTGGCTCGAAGTAGAATTTAGTCCTTGGCAGAAAAATGCGGCTAGCCAGCAGGACGTTTTTCAGCAGTTAAAAGAAGCTATTCTCCAGCGACAATGGCTTTCTTTTGATTATTTCAATGGTCAGGGTGAACAATCCCAGCGCCAAATCAAGCCTGTCCGTTTAATCTTCAAAGGACAGGATTGGTATCTGTACGCTTATTGCGACCTGCGCAAAGACTTTCGCTTTTTCAAACTGTCACGCTTGAAAAATCTGAATCTGCTACCGCGGACTTTTACAGAGGATTACTCCAAGCTAGTGATTGAAAAAAGCATGAAGGCTTCAGCTACCATCCATCTATCCTTAAAGTTCGCCCCGCACCTAGCCTATCGCGTCTATGATGAGCTAGCGGATGTCAGTACTGATACAGCTGGCTATCTGTATGCGCAGGCAGATATTCCGGATAACGGCGTTTTGGACAGCTACCTTCTGTCCTTCGGAGATGGCGTAGAAGTCCTAGATCCTCCTGCTATCCGCCAGCGCTTACAAGAAAAATTGGAAAACATGCTGAAACATTATAAAAATTGACAAACCTTGTCTGGTTTCTTCTGCTATACTGACCCTGTCAATAAAATATAAGGAGGAGAAAACCATGAAAGCAAAAACATTTGTTATTTTTCATGAGATGAGAACCAACAATTTCTCAGATCCTGATAGCCTCGCAAAATTCACCTGCCTTTGGGAAGCATCGGCAGAGCTATTGACCTTAGAACAGCCAGTCTATGGAATCTATCATGATTACCAGTCGGACTATAAGGGAGATTACAGCGTTAGCACTGCCTTGGAAGGTACAAAAGAAGACGGTCGGTTTCTGATAGAGCCAGTGCAAGCCTACCAAATTTTTTCAACAAGCAAAGAAGATGTGGCCAAAACTTGGCAGGACATCTGGACTTTGGAAGAATCTGGGGAGCTCAACCGTACTTATCAGCTGGACTATGAAAAATATTATCCAGACGGCAAAACAGAAATTTACATCGGCATTAAAGAGGGGGAAGACAAATGAAATACGAATGGCGCAAAGCAGAAAAAGAGCTCTACGGGGTCAAAACACAGCCGACTGTTTTAGAGGTCAAAAGGCAGCAGTTCATCACTATCAAAGGACAGGGAAATCCTAATGATACAGAATTTTCAAATCAAGTCTCATCTCTCTATTCTCTCGCTTACGGGATTAAAATGGCCTATAAAAAAGCCAAGAAGAATGAGATGGACAGTCAGGCTATTACGGATTTTACGGTCTATCCTTTAGAAGGACTTTGGCAGCAGGAAGAGAATCCTAAGCAGGATAAGCTGGTTAAAGACAGACTATCTTATAAAATAATGATCCAGCAGCCTGATTTTATCAGCCAAGAATTGTTTTTAGAAGCCTTGGAAAAGGTT
Source organism: Streptococcus dentiloxodontae (assembly GCF_053206925.1). NCBI lineage: Bacteria > Bacillati > Bacillota > Bacilli > Lactobacillales > Streptococcaceae > Streptococcus > Streptococcus dentiloxodontae. Next base: position 80,609 of record NZ_JBRUHR010000006.1, read on the forward strand.
AAAATAAAGAAGCCAAATCCATTTTATGATAAGATTGATTTTGAAGAGATGACAGACGGCAAGAGCATCCAAGTTCTTCATATTGGTTCCTATGATGATGAACCCGAATCTTTTGCAAAATTAGATGCCTTTGCAAAGAAGCACAGCCTGCAGCGCTCCTCGCAAATTCACAGAGAGATTTACCTCAGCAATGCTCAGAGAACTGCTGAGGACAAACTCAAGACCATTCTGCGCTATCAAGTGGAGGAAATATGAAACAATACCAATCAAAAGCAGAACTCATCACAGCTATCCAAACAGCCTATGGCAAATACATAGCAGAGTTTGCAGATATTCCAGAAGCACTCAAAGACAGCCGAGCGGAAGGAGTCGACCGTACACCTGCTGAAAACTTAGCTTATCAAGTAGGCTGGACAACTCTTCTCCTCAAATGGGAGGCAGACGAAGCGGCAGGCTTGGATGTCCAAACACCATCAGAGCAATTCAAATGGAACCAGTTGGGGCAGCTCTATCAATGGTTCAACGAGACCTACAGCCACCAGTCTCTGTCAGCATTGAAGAGTCAGTTAGACGCTAATGTGGCGAGCATTTATCAGATGATTGAGACTATGTCTGAAACCGAGCTCTTCCAGCCCCACCAAAGAAATTGGGCGGATGCAGCGACCAAAACGGCCGTTTGGGAAGTCTATCGCTTTATCCATGTCAATACGGTTGCCCCTTTTGGGACATTTAGGACAAAAATCAGAAAATGGAAGCAGCTGGTTTTGTAATGTAAAAGATGGAATCAATTGGAGAGCTAGCGGAATTTTATGGTATAATAAACCGTAAACAAATTTGCGAAAGCACTATAGAAAGATGAATAAATGGATTTAACACAGTACATTGCTTCAATTGACAATTACCCTAAAGAAGGTATCACTTTTCGTGATATTTCTCCTTTAATGGCCGATGGCAAAGCATACAGTTATGCGGTTCGTGATATTGCTCAGTATGCCTGCGATCTTGATGTCAATATGGTTGTTGGGCCTGAAGCGCGCGGCTTTATTATTGGCTGTCCAGTGGCAGTTGAGCTAGGAATTGGTTTTGCACCTGTGCGTAAGCCTGGGAAATTGCCGCGTGAGGTTATTTCATCAGACTATGAAAAAGAGTATGGAATAGACACGCTTACCATGCATGCAGATGCCATTAAACCAGGGCAGCGCGTTCTTATTGTTGATGACCTTTTGGCAACTGGCGGAACAATCAAAGCAACCATCGAACTTGTCGAAAAACTAGGCGGTATTGTAGCAGGCTGTGCCTTTTTGATTGAACTCGATGGTCTTAACGGGCGTAAAGCGCTGGAGGGGTATGATACAAAGATTTTAATGAATTTCCCTGGCTAGATGAACTAAAAAGGACGGGAACTTGGTTTTGGTAAGAATCCGGTATAGTTTATAACTATAGCTAACTAGAGAAAATATATATTTGAAAACAATACCTCGCTGACTTATAATAGTAAAATACTAGACTAGAAAGATGGAGATATTGTCATGCCAATTAAACTTGATAATCAGCTGCCTGCTTTGGATATTTTACGTTCTGAGAATGTCTTCATCATGGATGAGAACAGGGCTAGCACACAGGATATTCGTCCTATGGAAGTGCTTATTTTGAATCTCATGCCAACAAAAGAAGTGACTGAAACTCAGCTGCTGCGCTTATTGGCCAATACTCCGCTTCAGATTAATGTTGATTTTCTTTATATGACCAGTCATGAGTCTAAAAATACCCATGCGGCTCATATGGAAAATTTTTATAAGACATTTGATGAAATTAAAGACAAGTTTTATGATGGATTGATTATCACGGGCGCACCTGTTGAAAAATTAGCTTTTGAGGACGTTGATTATTGGCAGGAGCTAACAAAAGTCTTTGACTGGTCAAAACGTCATGTTTATTCGACACTGCATCTTTGCTGGGGAGCACAGGCAGGTCTTTATTACAAGTATGGCGTTGATAAAGTCAGCTTGAAGCATAAACTGTCAGGAATTTATAAGCAGACTGTTGAAGCTCCGGATAATTTGATGATGCGTGGCTTTGATGACAGTTTTGTCTCACCGCATTCGCGTTATACAGATGTTCCAGAAGAAGCGGTTTTGACACGGACAGACTTGCAAATACTGGCCAAAGGCGAGGAAGTAGGCTTATCCATTCTTGCCAGCAAGGATCTTCGCGAAGTTTATAGTTTTGGGCATTTGGAATATGATCGGGATACCCTTGGCCGTGAATATGACCGTGATGTTGCAGCAGGAGTCAATCCCAGTCTTCCTGCCAATTATTATCCCCATGATGATGCCACTAAGGAACCGCTTATGAAATGGAATTTAGCTGCGTCAGCATTCTTTAGTAATTGGATTAATTATGCCGTTTATCAAGAAACTCCTTATCGTTTAGAAGATTTGGAGTGTGATATTTCATTTTATGGCTATTTATAAGAGGATATTATGAGTTTTTTAGAGCACTATAAATCAGGCAATCTGGTTCTTCCAGCTGCCTTACTTTTTCACTACAAAGATATTTTCAAATCAGCCGATGATTTCCTACTTTGGCAGTTCATTTTTTTGCAAAATACGACTAAGATGGATGAAATTCCTTCAAGTGTTATTGCTGAAGCTTTGGGGAAATCGCCTGCTGAAGTCAATGCTCATATTTCTAATTTGGCCCAGCAGGGACTTTTAGATGTTGAAACGACTGATACTGGGGTTCTTTCAGTTGATGCTTCTCCAGCTTTAGCAGCCTTGGATAAATTGCTGGCGCATGACACTGCAAATGAGCCAGTTCTGGGACGTCCCAGTCAAAATCAGCAACTGGTACAACTGACGCAGGAATTGGAACAGGCTATGGGACTTCTCAATCCTATGATTTTAGAGGATCTGAATAAGCTGATCAAAGAAGACCACACCGATCCAGATATCATTCGTGAGGCGCTCAAGGAAGCAGTATTTAATCGTAAAGTCTCTTGGAATTACATTAAGGCAGTATTGAGAGATTGGAGGCGTAATGGCATTACGACTCTTAAACAAGTGGAAGAACGCCGCTCTGAGCGTGAACAAAGTACAAACCCAAGACATACAGAAGTTTCTGATGACTTTAAATCCATGATGGATACTGCCAGTCAGCTTTGGGGAAACTAAGAAAATAAGAGATGCAGTGTATTGCTCTGCTAAATAAACGATATAAACATTATCGGAGTGATTGCAGTATTTTAGGAATCTGAAAGAATCAGGTTCCTTTTTATGTCGTTAAATCAGAAAAAGATTGCTATTTAGAAGCTAACCAGCATTAATTAAAGAAATAGGCCATCATATTTTCCTTACTTGACAAAAAGCTGTCAGTCTAGGAAAATAGAGACAGGAAAACTCTTACAAATGGAAAAGAGGGATGAGCATGACGGATTTCAATAGAGAAGAATACCTTCAAGCTTTGGCTAAAAATGGCGATAAAACGGCTGGTAGAGAATTTGAAAAAGACTTAGATGACCGTATTTTTCAGCTGAAGTTTGCCTTGGCACAAACTACTGATCCTCTTAATCGTCAAGAATTGCAGACCTTATTGGAGCAAGAAGAAAACAAAAAAGCACGTTATTTGAAAGATAAGCAGGATAAGGCGCTGAACTCGCTTAAACATGCAGCTGCAGAACGTGAACGAGCAGAGGCTTATGACGAAAAACGTCACAAGCGCAACCGTATTATTACTTTTTCTGTTTTAGCTGCTATAGCAGCTGTTTTGCTTGGGTTCCTCCTTTGGTACAGCAATAATCAAAATGAATCAGAAACAAATCCGTGGAAAGATGGCAACATTTCCAGCGCTAGTTCGTCTTCATCATCAGTTTCTGAGACATCAAGCACTTCAGAAAGTATTTCAGAAGAAAGTACAGCATCTTCTGTTGACACAAGCCAGTTAACAGAAGAGCAGCTGGAAAAATGGGTTATTTCAACTTATGCATCAGCCATGCATTCAACGCCATCCCATTATGAAGATTGGTATGTGAAATCATGGATTGGGTCAGACGGATTGGCTTATGCGCAGCTTTATAATGACGATGATGAAAGTGTCTTTCTTTTTCGGGTAACAACAGATGGCGTTTTGGAATCTGATGGCGGTATTGCCAGCGGTGTCAGCGGCTGGCAGACTGCTTCAAGAACGTATTCAGAGGATTAACTTTTATGGTATAGTTTTTCAATAATTTGTTTCTAATTAGACTTTGAAAGAGAAGTGCTAAGACTGTTATTTAACAGTCTTTTTTGGTATAATAATTGAGATTAACTGATTATTTATAAATCATTAGCTTGTGAAAGGAGTCTTGCATGTCAGATTATTTATCGGTATCAACATTGACTAAATACCTTAAGATGAAGTTTGATCGTGATCCTTATTTGGAGCGTGTCTATCTGACGGGTCAAGTGTCTAATTTCCGCAGGCGCCCTAATCATCAATATTTTTCACTAAAAGATGATAAGGCTGTTATTCAGGCAACCATGTGGTCAGGTATTTTTAAAAGGCTCGGCTTTGAGCTCGAAGAAGGGATGAAGATCAATGTGGTGGGCCGAGTTCAGATTTATGAGCCTAACGGTTCGTATTCTATTATCATTGAAAAAGCAGAGCCAGATGGCATTGGAGCGCTAGCCATTCAGTTTGAGCAGCTTAAAAAGAAATTAACTGCAGAAGGTTACTTTGATGAGCGTCACAAACAGTCACTTCCTCAATTTGTCAGGAAGATTGGTGTTATTACCAGTCCAAGCGGAGCGGTTATTCGTGACATTATCACGACGGTCAGTCGTCGTTTTCCAGGTGTTAATATTTTGCTTTTTCCAACTAAGGTACAGGGCGAAGGAAGCGCTCAGGAAGTGGCCGCTAATATTGTTGCTGCTAATGAGCGTGACGATCTTGATTTGCTCATTGTTGGCCGTGGGGGAGGTTCTATTGAGGATCTCTGGGCTTTTAATGAAGAGATTGTGGTGCAGGCTATTTTTGAGTCACATTTGCCGATTATTTCCAGTGTAGGGCATGAAACGGATACGACTTTAGCGGATTTTGCGGCAGATCGCAGGGCAGCTACTCCGACGGCAGCGGCAGAATTAGCAACGCCTATAGCTAAGGCTGATATTTTGGCTTGGATTGCTGAGCGAGAAAATCGTTCTTATCAAGCGGTTTTACGCCTAATCAAGCAGCAGCAGGAGAGGCTGAATAAACTTAGTCAGTCTGTCATTTTCCGGCAACCAGAACGACTTTATGATGGTCACCTGCAGAAATTGGATAGACTGACCAGCAGCCTAACTGCCAATATGCGGCAGCGCTATGCCGAAAGTTTGAGAGAAGAAGGGTTGCTTAGCCAGCGTTTGCAGGCTATTAATTTGGAGGGCCGTCTTGACCGTTATCGGGAGCGATTGGAAAGTCAAAAACGCCTTCTTGTTAGCACGATGACTAGTCAGTACGACAGTAAGCTGGCACGTTTTGAAAAAGCTCAGGATGCGCTTTTGTCGCTTGATACCAAGCGTATCGTCGCACGGGGCTATGCTATTATTCACAAAAACGACAGTATTATCACCAGCAGTAAAGATGCTGTGGCGGGTGATTTGCTCACTGTTCAAATGAAGGACGGTAATTTAGAAGTGGAGGTACAAGATGCCAAGTAAGAAAAAGACATTTGAGGAAAATTTACAGGATTTGGAAGCTATTGTAGCGAAGCTTGAAAATGGAGATGTAGCTTTGGAAGATGCTATTACTGAGTTTCAAAAAGGGATGGCTCTGTCCAAAGATCTTCAAAAGACCTTGCAGGAGGCTGAGAAGACTTTGGTCAAAGTTATGCAGGCTGATGGCAGCGAAAAAGAGATGGATGCTTAATGGATAAACTAGCAGGAATTGACAGTGCTATTCGTCATTATTACAGTCAAAAGGCTGTTTCAGCAGAACTGATTGAAGCTGTTTTGTATTCTGTAAATGCAGGCGGCAAACGGATTAGGCCGCTCATTTTGCTGGATTTACTGGAAGGTTTTGGTCTTGAGTTGAATGATTCTCATTTTGATGTGGCTGCTGCAGTAGAGATGATTCACACGGGTAGTCTTATTCATGATGATTTGCCGGCTATGGATGATGATGATTATCGTCGCGGCCGTCTAACTAATCATAAAAAATTTGGTGAAGCTATCGCGATTTTGGCTGGAGACAGTTTGTTCTTAGATCCTTTTGGCTTAATGGCAGGCAGTGGTTTGTCAGCTGATGTTAAACTAGCACTTATTCAGGAACTGTCTTATGCTTCTGGCAGTTATGGTATGGTGGGCGGTCAAATGCTTGATATGGCAGGAGAAACAAAAGAGCTCAGTTTGGAGGAACTTCAGCTTATTCATGCCAATAAAACGGGTAAGCTTTTGACTTTTCCTTTTGTGGCTGCAGGGATAATAGCGAAGCAGGAAGCTGCTGTGGTTGCTGATTTGCGGATGGCGGGTCAGTTGGTGGGGCTTGCTTTTCAAGTGCGTGATGATATTTTAGACATAACGGCAACCTTTGAGGAAATCGGCAAGACACCGCAGAAAGATTTGGCTGCTGATAAATCCACTTATCCAAGTTTGCTTGGTTTACAAAAATCCCATGATATTTTAAATGAATCGCTTAACCAAGCGCAAGCTATTTTCCAAAAAATGCAAGAGAAACAAGGGTTTAATTCCCAAAAGATCACTAAACTGATAGAAAGGTTGCGACTGCATGGCTAAGGAGCGTGTAGATGTTTTGGCTTACAAACAGAGGCTGTTTGAAACGCGTGAGCAGGCAAAAAGGGGCGTTATGGCGGGTCTAGTCGTCAATGCCATTAATGGTCAGCGATACGATAAACCGGGCGAGAAAATTGAAGCATCAGTTGAGCTCAGACTAAAAGGAGATAGGCTAAAATATGTCAGCCGCGGCGGTCTCAAGCTGGAGAAAGCTTTGCAGGTGTTTGATATTTCTGTAAAAGGTTTGATTACTATTGATATTGGGGCTTCAACTGGCGGCTTTACAGATGTCATGCTGCAAGAAGGTGCTGACTTGGTTTATGCAGTGGATGTGGGAACCAATCAGCTGGTTTGGAAGCTTCGTCAGGATGAGCGGGTGCGCTCTATGGAGCAGTATAATTTTCGTTATGCGAAAGTGGAAGATTTTACAGAAGGGCTGCCAGCATTTGCCAGTATTGACGTTAGTTTTATTTCTTTAAGCCTGATTTTGCCCGCGCTAGCGAAGGTCTTAGCAGATGGCGGGCAAACGGTCGCTCTTATCAAGCCGCAATTTGAGGCGGGGCGCGAACTGATTGGTAAAAATGGTATTGTTAAAGACAGCTCTGTTCATGAAAAAGTTTTGAAAAATGTTACCAATTTTGCTGTGGATTACGGATTTACAGTTAAAGGGCTGGATTTTTCACCGATCCAAGGCGGTCATGGCAATATTGAGTTTTTAGCACATTTGCAAAAATCAGCTAACGCTCAAAATCTTGTCAGTGAAAAAATTTCGAAAATCATTGAAAAAGCACATAAGGAATTTAAGAAAAATGAAGAAGAATGAACGTTTAGAACTAATTCGCAAAATAGTTCAGGAAAATGATATTAGTACACAAAGTGAGCTGGTGGACTTGCTTAGAGTTCAGGGACTAAAAGCCACCCAAGCGACGGTATCACGTGATATTAACGAGATTGGTATTACTAAGGTACCTACCGACTTTGGAGCTTATGTCTATGGACTTTCAAATGCTCCGCGGCGTAGCGGCCAGCTCAGCAGAGGTCCTAAAACGCTGATCAAAGCTGTTCGTCAAGGGAATTTTCTAAATATTGAAGTACAGCCAGGCAATAGCCGGTTAATCAAAAAAGCCTTGCTAAATCAATTTAATCCACTCATTTTCAGTTTAATAGCTGACGATGACAGTCTTTTACTGCTTGCAGTGTCAGATGCGGCAGCTGCAGACATTCATAATCAGATTTCCAGCTGGATTGCTGACTGACAGGAGGCACTTATGCTTCTAACTATTACAATCAAAAATTTTGCTATTATTGAAGAAATTTCACTGGATTTTGAAAATGGCATGACAGTTTTAACGGGGGAGACCGGTGCAGGGAAGTCCATTATTATTGATGCTATGAATTTGCTTCTGGGAAGCCGTGCTAGTACGGATCTTATTCGTCACGGTGCTCAGAAGGCAGAAATTGAAGGTTTCTTTTCTATTGGGGAAAATGCAGAGCTGCTTGCTGTCTTGGAAGATAAAGGGATTGCTGCAGAAGAAAATGAACTCATTATTCGCCGAGAAATTTTTCAGAATGGACGCAGTGTAAGCCGTATCAACGGTCAAATGGTTAATGTGACAGCTCTAAGAACTATTGGACACTATTTGGTAGATATTCATGGGCAGCACGATCAGGAAGAACTTATGAAACCGAGTTTGCACATTGCCATGCTGGATGAGTTTGGTGACCAAGCCTTTTGGGAAATAAAAACAGCTTATCAGACAATTTTTGACCGTTATCGCAGTCTGCGCAGAGCAGTTTTGGACAAACAAAAAAATGAGCAAGAACACAAGGCACGAATTGAGATGCTGGAATTTCAGATAGCTGAAATTGAGTCAGCTGCTCTTAAATCTGGTGAGGATCTTATGCTCAACCAAGAACGAGACAAGCTTCTCAATCATAAAAATATCGCGGATACTCTAACAAATGCCTATCTTATGCTGGATAACGAAGATTATTCGAGTCTCTCTAATGTCCGTTCTGCTATGAATGATTTTATCAGCATTGAAGAGTTTGATTCTGAGTATAAGGAACTTTCCTCTAATCTTTCTGAAGCTTATTATATCTTGGAAGATATTACCAAGCATCTGGGAGATATTCTTGATAATCTTGATTTTGATGCGGGGCGTCTGCAGGAAATTGAGATGCGTTTGGATGTTGTCAATACAATTACCCGAAAATACGGCGGTACTGTTGATGATGTTCTGGACTATCTAGCAAATATTAGTAAAGAATACCATCTTTTGACTGGCAATTCATTGTCCTCAGATGATATGGAAAAAGAACTTAAGCAGCTTGAAAGGGAACTTTTAACCGCTGCTCAGGCCTTGCAGGAAGCTCGCCACGATATTGCTAAAAATTTAGAAACTGAAATTAAGACAGAACTAACAGAACTTTATATGGAAAAAGCTGATTTCCAAGTTCGATTTACCGAAGGAAAATTTAGCCGCGATGGCAATGAGCATGTTGAATTTTACATTTCAACAAATCCTGGTGAGAGTTTCAAGCCGCTCGTTAAAATTGCTTCCGGCGGAGAATTGTCACGGCTCATGTTGGCCATCAAATCAGCCTTCTCTAAAAAAGAAGATAAAACAAGCATTGTCTTTGATGAAGTAGATACAGGTGTTTCAGGACGTGTTGCCCAAGCTATTGCCCAGAAAATTTACAAAATTGGAAGCCACGGGCAAGTATTGGCTATCAGCCATCTGCCTCAAGTCATCGCTATCGCTGATTATCAATTCTTTATCTCTAAAGAAAGTGATGAACAAACGACAGTATCTAAGGTGCGTCTTTTGAGCGAAGAAGAACGGGTCGAGGAAATTGCCAAGATGCTGGCAGGTGACGGTGTCACTGATTCTGCCCGTACTCAGGCGCGTGAACTATTGAGATTGTAGACAGAGGAACAGTCCTCTTAACAGCTTGTTTTAACGTTTTATGATGGGCAAAGCCTAGAAAACATGTTATAATAGAAAAACAAATTTAAGATTGAGTGAGTAAGACTATGAGCAAGATCAGAATTGTTACTGATTCGTCAATTACTATCGAACCTGAATTGATCGAAAAGTATAATATTACCATCGTTCCTATGTCGGTTATGGTGGATGGCGTCATTTATTCGGATAGCGATCTTCGTGAGGAAGGTCGTTTCTTGGAAATGATGAAAAATAGTAAGGAATTACCTAAAACCAGTCAGCCGCCAGTTGGTGTTTTTGCGGAGATTTACGAAAATCTAGTCAAAGAGGGCGCAGAGGAGATTGTTTCTATCCATATTATGCATACTCTATCTGGAACCTGCGAAGCCGCTCGCCAAGGTGCTAATCTCTCGGGGACTAAAGTAACTGTCATTGACTCTGGCTTTACAGATCAATGTATGAAGTTTCAGGTCGTTGAAGCCGCCAAGCTGGCACAAGCAGGTGCTGATTTGGAAGAAATTACTGCGCATGTTGATGAGGTTCGTAAAAAATCTGAGCTATTTATCGGTGTGTCAACCCTTGAAAATTTAGTGAAAGGCGGACGTATTGGCCGTGTGACAGGTCTTTTGTCTTCTCTTTTGAACATTCGTGTTATGATGGAGCTTAAAGATTACCAGCTAAATACCATTGCAAAAGGGCGCGGCGCTAAGACTTTTACCAAGTGGTTAGACGGTTTTATTCAGCATGCAAAAGAAAGCCAAGTAGCTGAAATTGGCATTTCTTATGCAGGTAAGCCCGATTTTGCTAGAGAACTAAAAGAAAAACTGCAGGTATTGGGAGCACCGATTTCTGTTTTAGAAACGGGTTCCATCATCCAGACCCACACTGGTGAGGATGCTTTTGCCGTTATGGTGCGTTATGTTTAAGAAATGGAACAATCATACCACCAGAGGGCTTGTCTTTTTTTTGGCAAGTCTTCTTTTCTTTTCAGCTATTTTTTACTTTATTCTCCCAACCTCTAAAAATCGTATTGACCAAAAAGATGTTGTTCAAAGTACAAAGCAAACGCCTTTTTCTTATGTGGCTATTGGCGATTCGCTGACGCAGGGAGTTGGTGATACGACAAATCAGGGAGGCTTTATCCCCATATTGTCACAAGAGCTTAGCTCTGCTTATCATTATGATGTAACAAGCAGCAATTATGGGGTTTCTGGCAATACCAGCAATCAAATTTTAAAGCGCATGCAGGAAAAGACTGACATTCAAGACAGCCTCAAAACTGCAAATTTGATGACTTTGACTGTTGGTGGTAACGACGTTATGAGTGTCATCAGGAAAAATTTCAGTGATTTATCCGTTGACTCTTTTGATAAACCAGCTCAAGCTTATCAAGAGCGTCTGCGAAAAATCATTGATTTAGCGCGTGCAGACAATAAAGATCTTCCAATTTATGTTTTAGGAATTTACAATCCTTTCTATCTAAATTTTCCTGAGATGACTGAGATGCAAGATGTTGTAGATAATTGGAATAAGGCGACAGAAGCTGTGATTAAAGAGTACAGTAATGTTTACTTTGTCCCAATTAATGATCTTCTTTATAAAGGAATTGATGGTCAGGAAGGGATCACTGATTCAAGTGATGCAAGCTCTGATACAGACAATACTAGCAGCCCCTCATCGGTTATTAACGATGCTCTTTTTGAAGGCGATCATTTCCATCCAAATAATACAGGTTATCAAATTATGTCAGATGCTGTTGCTAATAAAATCAGCGAAACCAAGGAGGAGTGGAAAAAATGACAAAATTATGGAAGTGGCTTTTTTTAGGTCTCTTGGCTTTAAATCTGGCTTTTGTTGGTGTCGTATTTTATAAGATTACCAGCCCATCAGTTTTGGCCAACAGCAGCAAAACTGTCAACCATGCTAACGAAGTTCAAATTGGCAGCTTTACGATGACAAAATCTGAACTGAATGATGCTCTATCTGCTTTTGCAAAAGACTATTCTACAGATGATATGTCTTTTGATGTGACTGTGACTTCTTCAAACATTCTTTTTGAAGGGACCTACACTCTCTTAGGTTATGATGTTCCCTTGTACGTCTATTTTACTCCAGTGGTTTTGGAAAATGGAGGTATCCAGCTTCAAGTAACTGATGTTTCAGCAGGTTCGCTAAGTCTGCCTGTATCTGATGCGTTGAAATTTCTCAAGTCATCGGTAAAAAATCTGCCAAGTTATATTGACATTGACAGTGAAAAAGAAGTTATTAATGTTAACCTTCAAGAAATAAATAATAAAACAGGTGTGATAGCTAAGGCTACTAGCCTAGATTTGGTAAATGATCATATCGAATTTAACATTTATAAGACAAAAACATAAAATTGACTAAAATTTTGTCAAAAACCTGTTAAAAAGGCGTTAATTGCTTGACCTTATGGGGTTTTTTAGATAAGATATAGGTGTTCAAGCATGATTTTCATTATTGTGCTTAGAAAAAATTTGGAGGATTGTTACAATGGCTAACAAACAAGACTTAATCGCAAAAGTTGCAGAAGCAACTGAGCTTACTAAGAAAGATTCTGCTGCAGCAGTTGATGCTGTATTCGCTTCAATTGAAGGTTTCCTTGCAAAAGGTGAAAAAGTTCAATTGATCGGTTTTGGTAACTTTGAAGTTCGTGAGCGTGCAGCTCGTAAAGGCCGCAACCCACAAACTGGTGCTGAAATCAAAATTGCTGCTTCTAAAGTTCCAGCATTCAAAGCTGGTAAAGCTCTTAAAGATGCAGTTAAATAAGAAATTAGCTATCTAATTTCACTTAAAACCATAGGATTTTCCTGTGGTTTTTTTATTTTTTACAAAAAATGCTATCACCTTATAAATTCCTTAAATTTTTATCTTATAACTAATATAGGCACCGGAACACGGGCTGTAGACTGTGTCAAAATAGAGAGTTCTCCTAGATCTTTAGTGATTCGTCGTTGTACTCTTTATTTTGACTTCACCCTTGGGCGTCTTTTGCGACACGACGTTTGGTTAGTCGATCTTACTAACCAAACGAAGTTAGTGAGAGAGGCAGCCAATTCACTATAGTGATTGGCGTTTGTTATCAAGTGCAAAGCACTTAGATAACAAGCCTCTGTTGTATCTTGATAATTGAACATGGACTAAAAGCGTCGAGAAAAAGATAGTCTATCTTGTGCGCAAGCGCACGGCGCTAGTCTCCTATTTTCTTCTCGCTTTTTAACGCCCTTTGTATCTTATTGTGCGCAGTAGATGATTGGCAGTACTCATCGCCTACGCGATAGCGTCTTGCCTAATCATCCTTGCGGGGGAACTACTACGAAATGGATAACCATTTCTGCAGTTCTCCCTAATTGAACCCGGGACTAATTCCCTCGGAAAAAAGATGGCTTATCTCGGAAATCAGAATTTCCGGCCAATATTCTATTTTTCTGTCAGGAATTTTCGCTAAAGCGAACCGTCCCTTTGTATCTTATATAAGGAGGACAGCATAATGGATTATATGTTAGAGACAAAAGTTTTAACCAAACGGTTTGGTAAGCAAACAGCGGTTAATCAGCTGAACCTGAAAGTGGAACGCCATTCGATTTATGGTTTGTTAGGGCCAAATGGTTCTGGCAAGTCAACGACTTTAAAGATGGTTACAGGAATGCTGAGAAAGACATCTGGTCAGATTTTGATTGACGGACATGAATGGAGCCGCAAGGATTTGGAAAATATCGGTGCCTTGATTGAATCGCCGCCGCTTTATGAAAACCTGACTGCGCGTGAAAATTTAAAGGTACGCACCTTAATGTTGGGTTTGCCTGACAGTCGCATTGATGAGGTCTTAAAGATTGTTGATCTAACCAATACGGGTAAAAAACGAGCTGGCCAATTTTCTATGGGGATGAAACAGCGTTTGGGAATCGCAATTGCTCTGATTAACCATCCCAAACTTTTGATTTTAGATGAGCCGACCAATGGACTTGATCCTATTGGCATTCAGGAACTGCGTGAGCTCATTCGTTCCTTTCCTGAACAGGGAATTACAGTTATCATTTCCAGTCATATCTTATCTGAGATTCAGATGACAGCAGATCATATCGGAATTATTGCCAATGGCATACTGGGTTATCAGGATAGGATTCACCAAGATGAAGACTTGGAAAAACTCTTTAATGAGGTTGTCATGAAGTATCGAGGAGGTGAGTGAGATGCTGGGAATGTTTCAGGCAGAAAGATTAAAACTGAAGCGGACGATGGCAAAGAAGTTACTGGTTTTTGCTCCTATATTAGTGATTATACATGGCTTTATGGTGCCTCAGTATTTGAGTACGAATGCTTATAATTGGTGGTATGTCATGATTTTACCAGGTCTCCTGACCTTGTTTGCTGCTTTAGTAAATACTTATGAAGAAAAAAAGCTGCGTTATCGGGCAGTCTTTCCCTTGCCAATTTCCTTAAGAAAATTTTGGTTGGGTAAAGTTGCAGCCCTTGTCTATTATTTGACCCTGAGTAGTTTTTTGCATTGTTTTCTCTTAATTTTGCTGAAATACCTTATTTTTCCTCATTATGGAGAAACTTATCCTATTAGTCAAATGCTTCTTGCTTCTATAGCTTTATTGCTCAGTGTCCTTTGGCAGCTCCCGTTTTGTTTATGGCTGGCAAAGAAATTGGGATTAATTGTTACTTTATTAGTCAATTTCACAGCTAATCTTATCTTGGGACTTGCTTTTTCGACGACCACATATTGGCTGCTGTGTCCTTATGCTTGGGGCATGCGATTGATGATACCTCTCATGAAAATATATCCCAATGGGTTGAAAGCTGGTTCAGAGGCAGCAGCACCGCTATTGCCGACCAGCAATTGGAGCATCATGGCTAGTTTAATGCTGGCGCTTATCCTCTTTGCAGGGCTGACGTGGCTGACGGCTCTTTGGTTTGAAAAACAGGAGGTTAAGTAATGGTTCAATTGATTTGGTCAGAGTTTTTAAAATATAAGCGTACTTTTTTGCCTTGGATACATGTCCTTTTACCAACTGGCATCGCTGTGTTAGCGGCTGTCTTTGGTCTCGTGACACCTGCTTATTCTTGGGAGAATATTACGAGTGGCTATTTACAAGTGCTGGGGATTGCTTTTCCGCTGATTATTGCTATTATTTGCAGCAAAGCTGTCGAATTAGAGGCGGAAGCTGGTCATTTTCAGACCGTTCTAGAAAATAGTCAACGAAAAATCCTTTATTTTATAAAGCTTGTTAGTCTTATCCTGATGGAAATTATCGCTGTTTTCCTGGCTTTGTTTATCTTTGGTCTCTTGTATCGTTCTAATGCAGACGTCCCTTATCTTGCCTTTTATAGCTATGCGGGTCTGTTTTTATTGGCATCAACAGCTATCTTATATTTGCTTCATCTCTTCATCGCCTTTTTATTTGGCAGCGGGGCAACGATTGGTCTAGGAATTTTTGAAGTTTTAGTCTCAGCTTTGCTTCTAACGGGCTTAGGTGATGGCATTTGGCAATTTGTGCCTTGTGCTTGGCCAGCACGATTGATGGGCACCTGGTTTAACATGCTGCAATACCCAGAGCAAAATCCTATTTTTGCCCAGCAGCTTCTCCTCTGGCTGGAGGTGGCCTTTCCAACAACCTTGCTTAGTTTATTTCTCAGTCTTCTTTGGTTCGACAAGTGGCAAGGAAGAAATGATGGGGAGTAAGATTGCCTATTTATTTTCTGACAAAAGGAGATTAATTTATTTATGGAAAATTTTAAAAAGCTAACAGGCTTTCATCTCAAATACATTGCTCTGGTACTCATGCTGCTAGATCATATTTATTATTTTTTTAACTATACGGGAAAGATTCCCCTATGGTTCACTCAGCTGGGGAGACTTTCAGCTCCCTTGTTCTTATTTGCGATTATCGAAGGGTTTATCCATACGCATGACCGTAAAAAATATTTCTTAAAGATTTACGGTTTGGCTGTTGCCATGGGACTGATTCAATTTGGCTTTTATAATGTGCTGCACCCTTTGGTACGGGGAGACGGCTTCTTTCCACAGAACATGATGCTGTCTTCCTTTGCCATCTTGCTGGTAGCCCTTCAAGGAATCGCATGGATTGAGGAGAAGAAGTATCTTCGAGGTATTCCTACCCTACTTTTCCCGATTCTTCTGCCTTTTCTTTTCATGCCTTTCTATCGCATCTTTATGGGTTCTAGTAATCAACTGGGGATGTTCATCGTTAACCTACTCAATTTTACTGTTTTGCCGCTGCATTTTTCTATTGCGGATGGCGGAACGGCAACCTTGATTGTGGGCATTGCCATGTATCTCTGCCGGAAGACTCTCAAAAAAGAAGTTCTGGCCTTTGTCCTTGCTTCTCTGCTAGTTGATTTAGGCCGTGTTTTGTTGGCAGGGGCTTCCTTGACCATTCATGGTCTCTTATTTCTCTATTTTGAGTGGATGGAAATTTTTGCAGCACCGCTTATGCTCATGTACAATGGTCAGCGCGGTAAGGGCAGTAAACATCTCTTTTATATTTTTTATCCGCTGCATATTTACTTGCTTTATGGTTTGTCATTGCTCCTTTATAAATGATATGATAGAAATATGCAAGTAATAGAAAGGGTAGAAGTATGACACGTATTTTGGTAATTGATGATGAAGCAGATATTGTAACTTTGGTAAGAAATGCTTTGCAGCTACAAGGTTATCTGGTGGAAGGTTTCACGAGTTCTGAACAGGTTGACCGTTCAAAGTTAGCAGGCTATGATTTGATTTTACTGGACATTATGATGCCTGATGTGGACGGGCTCACTTTTTGTCAAGAAATTCGGAATTTAGTGGACTGCCCCATTCTTTTTCTGACAGCTAAATCACAGGAGGCGGATTTGGTGACAGGATTGGCAACAGGCGCTGATGATTATATCACTAAGCCTTTTGGTATCCAGGAGCTGCTGGCGCGGGTCAATGCCCATCTGCGCCGGGAAAGACGTGAGCACCATGCCAGTCTGGTCTTGGAGAATATCCGTTTTGATCTTTCTGCTAAAGAGGTTGCTGTTAATGGAAAAAAGCTTGATTTAACTAAGTCTGAGTATGAGATCTGTGAACTGTTGGCCAAACGTCGCGGTCAGGTTTTTTCCAAGGAACAACTCTACGATTACCTTTATAGCTATGAAGAACGCGGAACGCCTGCGGCCATAGCAGAACATATTAAAAATATTCGGGCTAAGTTTAAGATGGTGGGTCAAGCACCGATTGAAACAGTTTGGGGGATTGGTTATAAATGGCAGTAAGAAGACGCGCACGTTCTCTGAAACTTGTTTTTGCTACCTACTTTTTATCTATTATTTTAGCTTGCTCGCTTGTGGTAACCTTAGTACTTTTGGCATTTGGTATGCTCTATAACAATGGCTTAGTTATTCCAGCTAACCAGACCGAGCAAAACCTATTACAACAGAAAAAACAATTAGAGCAATCAGCGACCTTTAAAGCGCAGCAATTGCCCAAAGAAAGCAAATATATCTTGCTTGATAAGTCTGGTCAAGTTCAGCAGACCAATATGTCTTCAAAACTGCAAACGGCAGCTCTGAGCGTGGCTAAAGGTCAAGAAGCTGACCCTAGTATTTACGGCTATTTTATGACCTTTAAACGTCAGGATGGTCTCTTAGTGGTGAATTATCAGCTGGTCAGCCGATATCGCTTAGCTTGGATGAATCACTACCTGCCTAGCGCCCAGTTTTTGGCTATTTTGGTATTTGCTGTGCTTAATTTGCTGGTTTTCATAATGCTCACCCTTTACTTTGCCCGCAGACTGCGGCGCCAGCTATCTCCAATCATTGTCACTACGCAGAAAATAGCTAAGCAGGATTTGGATTTTACGCTGCAGTCATCTGACATTAAGGAATTTGATCAAGTATTGTCAAGTCTTGATAGCATGCGCATAGCTTTGAAAGAGTCCTTACTCCGCAGCTGGCAATTAGAGCAGGAGAAGCAGGACCAAATAGCTGCCCTAACACATGACATCAAAACGCCATTGACAGTCATTAAAGGGAATACGGAATTGCTCAAGCAAACAGAGCTATCAGAGAGTCAGAAGGCCTTTGTTGGTTACAGTTTGAAAAATATTGGACAGGTGGAAACTTATCTTCAGCAATTGTCCTATCTAGCTAAAAACAGCCAATTACAAGACTTCCATCCTGAAAATATAAAGGTCGCAGCTTTTCTGGAGGAATTATCCCAGAATAGCCGAGCCCTTGCTGCAACCAAAAACATCAAGGTTCAGATTTTCAATGATTTGTCTGATAATCAACTCACTGCTTATTGGGATAAGGGATTGTTAGAGCGTGCGTTGATGAACATCATTTCCAATGCAATGGAGCATAGTCCCAAAGGCAGTCAGCTGCAATTAGTTTGTCATCTGCAAGATGCCCTGTTTCAGTTTACTTGTCTGGATAGCGGTCAGGGCTTTTCAAAAGAGGCCTTAGAAAAAGCGAAGCTGCAATTTTTCCGAGATGATAGAAGCCGTCATGATCGTCAGCATAGCGGTCTTGGTCTAACTATTGCAGATAATATCATTCGACTTCACGGTGGCAGCTTAGAGCTATCAAATACAGCTAATGGCGGACAGGTTATTGTTAAGATAAAGTTGGTATAAAATTTGACAAAATAATGGTGACGTGCTATGCTTTAGTCAATTAAATAGAATTCTTCGGGGCAGGGTGAAATTCCCGACCGACGGTGATATGTTTTCATTGAAATCATGAAGTCCGTGAGCTGCATAAGTGGCTGACCCAGTGAGATTCTGGGACCGACAGTATAGTCTGGATGGGAGAAGAAAAATCAGAGTGCTAAAAAGCAGTTCTTGTTTTTTGGTATATTGTAAACTATCATTTTTGTTTTTAAGTGTACCCAATTTCGGCTCTATAATATCTGTAGTGGGTAAATCTCATTCAGATATTATAGGGCTTTTTGAGTGTATACACAAAAAGTCCCATATGACTTATAATGAAAAGCGACAAAACCATCATTAGAAAGATTCCTATG
>NZ_JBRUHR010000007.1:0-92449 GCF_053206925.1 Streptococcus dentiloxodontae
GCGACCGCATTACTAAACTGGATCCTGAGAAGGCAGAGGCTCTGGGTCTAAATGCTTCAACGTCAGAAGAGGGGACGGCTTCTCAAAAATCTGAGGCGCAGGAACAAGAAGATGAGCCGCGTAATCCCATGGGTGAGACGAAGTCGACCGTGACTGAGAGGGCGCAGAAGCAGCTGACGGCTTATGGCAAGTCTAATCCTGAGGTTGTTGAGGCGACCAAGGAGGAGCGAGGCCGGGGCGGAGGCCCCGATGGACCCAAGGGTCCCGAAAAAGGGCCAAAGGATCCTAAAGGCCCCAAGGGACCAAAAGGACCAAAAGGCCCGAGCGATTCAGACGGACCCGATGGACCGTAGGGGGTACTGGTCTTTATAGGAAAGGATGTAAGTTATAATGATAAGGGTAGAATATTGGGAAGATATTTCTGATAAGTGGTATTTGGTCGCAAATGATCATAATGGTCTAATCGTCAAAGAAGAAACTGACCTAAAAGATCCAGCACTCATTTTAAAATTCAAAAGTGAGGCTATACCGCTTACCAAAGCGAGGACACGGCTATTTCAGCATTATGTTTCCTCCAGAGTGAGGGTGAGCTCATTTGATATGAAAGAGTATTTTCTAAGAAAGATAGATTTAGAGAATCATAAAAAGGTCAATCGTTTGGCTAGTGAACATCCTAAGGCTATTTTTAGACAAATAAAAGCAGAGTTTGATTATTTTGGGAAAGCTTTTTTGAAAGGGTTTCTGGAAGTTTATCATATAAAATTGACCAATGAGGTTGATAAATATGAGCGGGCTCTGCATATTGTAGGAGAGAGCAACCTAGGCGGCGATGAGGATTTTTTCAGTATTGTAAAACCTACAAGAGGAGACGTAGAAGTTGTCGTATCCGGCTTTGTTGATTTTGAACATGCTAGGGAGAATTTGGATCGTTTTCTTGGTGGGTATTAGAAAGAATGACGAACCTTACAGAAATGATATAATGTGGAGGATTATATGAAAAAAAAATTGCTGGTTATAGCAGGTGTTGTAACTTGTATTATGTTGGAATATGTCTACTTGCTATTTGTAACGGCGGGTAAAGCTGTAGTAGATTTAAAATTGAATCTGACAACAGCTATCCTTTCTCAGGAGATAAAAGAAACGGCTAAGCATCCTATTCATGCAATGCTCGAGTATTTTACAGATAAAAATTGGTTTTTCATTATTGGTATGATTGCCATTTTATTAGGAATGGTTTTTCTTACAGTGAAGCGTATCAAAGAACTGGATAAAGAGTGGGAAAGCAGTGATGGCGGAACTCACGGAACAGCTAAATGGGGGTCATTTAAGAGTCTTGTTAAAGATGGAAATTTCAAGTACAAAACAGAAAAGCAGTTTTTTAATGAATGGCGGGAGAGCTTAAAATAGAGAGGATAAACGAATGAATGGGACAATTCTAGGTGTATTAGACAAAAAGGTTATTTATCAGGACAATGAAACAAGACCGAATCGCAATGTATTTGTTGTCGGAGGACCGGGCTCATTTAAAACACAGTCTGTTGTTATTACAAATGCTTTGGCAGAGACGGAGAACTCTCTCGTATTGACAGATCCAAAAGGAGAAGTTTATGAACTAACAGCAGGTATCAAGGAAAGACAAGGGTATGAAGTTCATGTTGTCAATTTTATGGATATGACTCGCAGCAGCCGCTACAATCCTCTTGATTATGTGACAAAAGATATTCATGCAACAGAAGTCGCAACAAAAATTGTTGACAGTGCTAATTCAGATGGTAAAAAGGATGTCTGGTATTATTCTCAACGAACATTGCTGAGGGCTCTTATTTTATACGCAATCTATGAGTTACCGCCTGTGGATCGTAACTTTAGGGGGATTACTGATTTCCTGCAAAATTATGATGTTGAAGAAGAAGAGGATGGCAGCAGCCAGCTGGATAAGGCATTTATGTCTTTAGATAGACGCCATCCTGCCAGAAGAGCGTATGAACTTGGGTTTAAAAAGTCTACTGGAAGAATGCGCAATTCCATTATCATGAGTTTATTGACTACCATCGCCGACTTTGTTGATGATGAAGTGGCTAACTTTACGAGTTTCAGTGATTTTCATTTGCAGGACATTGGCCGTAAAAAAATTGCACTTTACATCATTATTCCTGTTATGGATAATGCCTTTGAAGGACTTGTCAATCTATTTATCACCCAGCTTTTCTCTCAACTTTACCTTCTAGGTGCTGAAAATGGTTCAAAGTTACCGCGTCAGGTTGATTTTATTTTTGATGAATTTGTTAACTTAGGGAAATTTCCTAATTTTGAAGAATTTCTTGCCACTTGCCGCGGATACGGAATAGGAGTAACGACTATTTGTCAAACCATCACCCAGCTTCAAGATAAATACAGCAAGGAAAAAGCTGAAAGTATTCTGGGAAATCATAATGTTAAGATTTGTTTGACAGCAAGTAATGAGACGACGGCTAAATATTTTAGTAAACTTCTGGGTCAGGCGACCGTTAAGATTGAAACCGAAAGTAAGTCTGATTCTAAGAGCGGAGATATTTATTCTGTGATAAGCAGACAAACAGGCTCCGCCATCAATGAAAATGTGAACTATTCATCAAGAAGCTTAATGAATCCTGATGAAATCATGAGGTTGGCGCCAGATACTAGTATTATAGTTTTTAATAACAGACCGCCTATTCGAGCTAAAAAAGCATTCCAATTTGAATTGTTTCCAGAAGCTGTTACTTGGTTTCCAAAAAGCCAAAAAGATTACCATCCTATGACTAGCCCGCTGCAAATAGAACGCTTCCGAGAATCTGAACGTCTTTTCCAAGAAAAATTAAGAAATCAGCAGGGAATTCCTAATGAAATAGTTTCAGAAGATTTTTCCATTGATGGTGTAGAAGTACCAGACGAGCTTTTGTTTTCGGAATAATTTTTCAGGACACATATAGGAATAAGAATTATAGCTAGTTGCTTTAAGATAAAGAAAGGAAAAATGATGACAGAAGAAGAATTTTTTGAACAAATAGAAGAAAAACGAAAAACAGATCCTTTAATTGGTGCCAAGTTAGGAGCCCAATATATTTACAAACGTCTGTATGATAGTCTGATTGATCCTAACAATCGTATTAATATGACAGAATTTCTGTTATGGGGAAGCGGTTTAACAGGAATGAGCTGTCAAATGGCGGTACGAGAGAGTTTGAAAAAGGGTGATGATGTACCTCAAATGGCTCTTGTTCCGGTTGATTGCAAAAATGGGAGCAGGATTTTTATTGGTGAAGGAATTAACCATTATCTTTTTGAATCCGAAATGCCTGTTTGGAATTTTATCATGGCTACTTATCTTAAGTTAAATCCTGAGGCTGATCTTCCTGATATTAATGAAACTGTTGAAACAAGCCTGAAAAATGCAACCAATGAGGAATATAAAGTATGGGGAATGGAATATCCTAAAAACCTTCTTGGGCTATATCGAAAAATATGGTTTAATTTTGAACCAGCTATTAGACGTTACTGTCCTCAAGAAAGCGAGTGGCCTATCCTCTACGTCTTAGTTCTGCAAATGATCATAGAAGAAGCCGCAAAAGTTATAGATTTATCAATTGTTGTAAATAAAGCCATAGAAAATCTATTAGTCAGTTCAAAACTTGATTATTCGAGTAATGCTCAATAATCATAAGCAGTAAATACAACCAGCAATAGAAGCAATGTTATTAGTAAAACAAACAATAACATTGCTTATTTTTTATTAAGTTAAGAGAGGATCTAACATGAAACAGCAACCACAAGACCGCCTTTACCAGCTTTACCGCCATGCCTTCCAGCTTTTGGAGGAACAAATCGCTATTTACATCAAGGAGCATTACTCCGGAGTCAGCAAGATTGGATTCTCGCCTATCTTTATAGACGGTGACGGCCGATTTACGATGTTTAGTATAGATGTTGTACCGGTCATTTACGATAATGATGGCAATCGAGCAATATTAGGTGGGGAAATCGGTAATGTTATTTATGATTCTTATGGATTATTGAGTGGGATAGATTCACTTGACATAGATGTCTATGGCAATGATTTTATTTATTTATCAAACTCTGCAACAGGAGAAGAAATCAATGTTTCCAAGCATGATCATTTACCTGATGAGGCAAAATTGTCAATCAGTGAAAAAATTGATGAGAACATTGTGGCTTTGGTTGATAATCATCAGCTTAAACAGGTGTTCAAATCAAAATTAGGAAGTGTGGATTCTAAGATCCGTTACAATCTAAAAATTCAAAGGGGAGAGTATTGGGAATGGGATTGACAGATGAACAGATGCAAGAACTTCCAAAAATTGTCAAAGAAAAAGTAGCAGGGACTCAGGTTTATGCTCGGGAAGGGTTTCATACAAGGGCTATGAAGTCCACTGTCAATGCGGTAGATACCAACGGCGTTCTCGGTCTGAAGCAAGGACATTTGACCAAACAGTATGAGGCGGTCAAGCGTTTTTATGAAGAAACTATGGCCAAAATTGCACCTTATCAAGGCCGTGTTTCCAATATGTCTGGTTTCAGCCAGTCTGGTCCAGCAGTCGCCAAGCTTGCAGCAGACTACCATGTTGAGAAGGTGATCAATTTCATGGATTGGGGCAGTCAAATGGCGGTCAAGAATGGCGATATCACGATTGAAATGCCCTTCTTGGAGCCACCGCTCAATATTTCGACGGTCAGCTAATGTCAACTGTTTCCCTTTTGGTGTATAATAATCTTGCATCTCAGAGTCTTTCTAGTGTGTTTGTGGTAAATGACATTCTCTCTCTGAGATGTTTTTTAATACCTTTAAGTGGCTAACTTCATTTTAGAACTTTCACATAATCTATTTTTTCTATGAAAATCGACTGTTAATATTAAGTCAGTTGATTTTTTTTAATTTTATGATAAAATATTTTTGAATTATAAAGATTAAATGGAATTAATCTTAATTTTATATTTCACTAATGTTTAGAACTCTGAACTTCTGAATTAATAGTCAAATATAGGTCATGAGAAAAGGGGATAACTATGAATAAAAAACCTTTATTT
This sequence comes from Streptococcus dentiloxodontae, assembly GCF_053206925.1. NCBI lineage: Bacteria > Bacillati > Bacillota > Bacilli > Lactobacillales > Streptococcaceae > Streptococcus > Streptococcus dentiloxodontae. The sequence continues at coordinate 5,065 of NZ_JBRUHR010000007.1, forward strand.
GGTATAGCTCTTGCTGGTGCTGCTTTGGCAACGTTTTCATCTGCTGGTGCTGTGTTGGCAGATGAGACAACAGAATCAGATGCTGCCAGTATTTCTACAGCTAGCAGTGAACAGAGTACAGATCAGCAGATTACAAGTCAAGAAGCAGTAGTCAGTGAAACTCAAAATAATCTTGCTCAAGCTGAAGCAGATGTTGCAAAGGCACAAGCAGATGTGACCAATGCTGTAGAGACAAACCAAGCAATTGATGCTGCGGATCAAGCGGTTGATGAAGCGAAAACCCAGCTAGATCAAGAAGAATCTAGCTTAGAGACTGATATTTCTGAAGATGAGACTGCAGTTGCAGAAGCTGATAAGGGATTACAAGAAGCTATTCAAGCAGATGCCAAGCGTCAAACAGATATTGACGCTAAGCAGACTGAAATAGCTGAAAAGCAAGCTGCTATAGATTCTCTTAAAAATCAGCTGGGATCAAATAGCTCAGCTGCAGAAATAATAGAGACTCATGATATGGAAGCGGTTTTGGATGCTATTTACAAGGAACAAGAACAAGACGGTTATACAACTGCTCGTTTAAATGGCAGTGGGGAACCTGAAGTGGTTACCATTGTTGCAGATCCTAATGCATACAGTTTTAATGAATCAAATTATGATACCTATTTGAGACAGTATATTAGGGATGCAAGAAATGCTAATGGAATTAATACCAGTGTTCCGACTCGTAGTGAATCAGCTCAAGCAGATGCATGGGCACAGGCTCGCGCAGACGAGGAAATTGCAGAAGACAATAGTGCTGACCATGAAACCAGTTTAGATATAAAGAATTATATTTCTGATTATCCGAATGGAACAACATGGTGGCATAGTTCAGAAGATGTCTCAGTTACAAGCAAGGAAAGTTTTAATGTCGGTAGTGATCAGGAACTTGCTTATTATATAGTCATGCGTTATTTAACTGAATATATGAACATTAAGGGTACAGCTTCAGATATGACTAATAATGATAAAGCTATCTTTGGACATGCCATTTCAGTTTTAGCTGCTCGTGCTGATGAGTTTGGTGTGGGCGCAGCGCTTGACAATGCAGATGATGGTAACGATTATTTTGATACTGTTTTAGAGTTTATTCTTTTTGATAATAATCCAAACGGCGATACTATTGGTTATATTAAAGATCGTTTCACTGCTTCTAAAAATGATGCTGGTGAATACGTTCTTAATTTTGACGGTAAAGAAGTTAAAGGATTACCTTATACAACTTTCCAATACGTAACAGAAAATTATGCAACTTATTTGAATCTTGAAAATCAAATAGTAGCGAATCAGAAAGCGCTTGATAACCTGAAACAAACACTTTCAGACTTGCAGGCTACTCCTGAGAAAACAAAAGCTGCAGAGATTTCGCTTCAGGCGGCTAATGAAAAATTAAAAGCAGATCGTGACAGACTTGCTGCTCTTAGGGCAGCTTTGACCAGTGCGCAAGCAAATCGTGCCGCCTTACCGGCAAATAAAATTGATGTGGCGCCGCTTGAGGCTGTCTTAGCATCTGCTAAGGAAAACTTAGCAAATAGTCAAAATCAGTATCTTACTGAATTAAGCTTTTTAAATAATTTAAGAGCTTCTCAATTAGGAACTGTATATCAAGGAAACGATCCAGAGTCAGTCATTATACCAGTTAATTATAATAATAAGGCTTACGGAGTTCCTTCTCAAGGAGGCCTTCCAACAACAGGAGACGATTCAGGTTATTTAGCTGGTGTTGTGGGAGCTGGACTCTTAATGATGGCTTTGGGTCTCTTTCCTAGAAAACGAGAACAAGGGCATAAAAGATAAAATTATGCAGCGGCATTTTAGACAGTAATGAGAATATAGAGTTGTTAAACGGTATCACAGATGCCGTTTTTTTGGTAAAATAGAGCTAACGAATATTTCAAGGAGATAAAGATTTATGACCGCGCAAGTTATTGATGGGAAAGCTGTCGCTCAAAAAATGCAGGCCAGATTGGCAGAAAAAGTTGCTGTACTTAGGGAGAAAGAATGGATTGTTCCAGGATTGGTTGTGATATTGGTAGGAGATGATTCTGCCAGTCAAATTTATGTTCGCAATAAAGAGCGCTCTGCTAAAGTTGCTGGTTTTCGCAGTGAAACCGTTCGGCTTTCCGAAAATATCAGTGAGGAAGAACTGATTGATATTATCGAGAAATACAATGAAGATGATCTTTTTCATGGAATCTTGGTTCAGCTGCCTCTGCCTAATCACATTAATGAAAATCGAATTCTTTTGGCTATTGATCCCAAAAAAGATGTGGATGGCTTTCACCCCATGAATACGGGAAATCTTTGGAATGGCCGCCCTCAGATGCTGCCATGTACTCCAGCTGGTATCATGGAACTTTTACACGATTATCAAATTGATTTAGAAGGCAAGACGGCCGTCATTATTGGCCGCTCAAACATTGTCGGCAAACCAATGGCACAGCTTCTTTTGGATAAAAATGCGACGGTAACATTGACGCATTCTCGCACACATCATCTGGCTGCTGTCTGCCGTCAAGCGGATATTTTAATAGTTGCTATTGGCCGCGCTAACTTTGTTACCAAGGATTTTATCAAAGAAGGTGCTGTTGTCATTGATGTTGGTATCAATCGCGATGAAAATGGCAAATTGGTGGGTGATGTAGATTATGAAGACGTCCTTGATACCGCTGGCTATATTACACCTGTTCCAGGAGGTGTTGGGCCTATGACAATCACCATGCTTATGGAGCAAACTTATCAGGCAGCTCTTCGCAGTGCTAAGGGGTAGTTCCATGGAACTTAATCGTAAACTGGCGCAAAAGGTTATTAGACCGCGTCAAATAGTCAGTCATAAAGGCACTTATGGTCGCGTTCTGCTGATTGGCGGTTTTTACCCTTACGGGGGTGCGATTATTATGTCTGCCTTGGCTTGTGTCAATAGCGGAGCGGGGTTAGTGACAGTAGCAACCGAAAAAGAAAATATCCCTGCTCTGCATGCTCATTTACCTGAAGCTATGGCCTTTGAGGCAGGAGATTTAAATAGGTTAAATCAGCAAATAACAGCAGCTGATCTTGTCTTGATTGGTCCTGGTTTATCTGAGTCAGCTAAGGCCGAGCAGGTTTTCTTGGAAGTTTTGCATTCGATTAAGTCTAAGCAGGCTTTGATTATTGATGGCTCTGCCTTGAATTTGCTGGCAACAGATAAACCCGAATGTTTTGGAACAAAACAGCTGATTTTGACACCTCATCAAAAAGAATGGGAGCGGCTGTCGGAGTTAACGATTCCGCAGCAGTCTATTTCTAATACACAGGCAGCACTAAGTGATTTTCCAAAAGAAACCATCCTAGTTGCTAAAAGCCATGCGACTAAGGTCTTTCAAGGGCAAAAAGTGTCAGAACTCAAGGCGGGCGGGCCTTATCAGGCAACTGGAGGAATGGGTGACACCTTGGCAGGCATGATTGCAGGCTTTGCAGCTCAATTTGGTGCGAATTTTGAAGCAGTGGGAGCGGCAGTCTGGCTGCATTCGGCTATTGCTGATGATTTGTCCCATGAGTCCTATGTCACCTTACCGACAGCAATTAGTGCAGCTATTCCCAAATGGATGAAATCTATCAGTCAAGAAAATTAAATCAAGTATTTCAAGGTTCTTATCGGACTTTGAAATATTTTTATTTTTGAGCAGACGATGAACGACAACTGTAAAACCTGTGAAATATGCGCTTTAGGATTTTCTCAAAAGTTTACAGTTTCTTTAAGCTGACTGAAGAAATTTTATGATAAAATATAAGAGAATTTTTGATAGATGAGGCGATGATTAGTGAGGGACTTTTTTAAACGAATTAAGAACAAAAATAAGAAGCAGCAGGAAAAGGAAATTCCAAAAGCTGCCAAGCCAAGAAAACCAATAAAGATTTCGCGTCGCGTTTATATTTTGTTTGGAATTGTTTTGGCTATTTTTTTGGTGCTTTTTGGGCGCCTAGCTTATATGCAGGTTACAGACAAGCAGTATTATACAAATCTTTTAGAGAAAAACTCGACCTATACGGTAAAAACTGCCAGTGAGCGGGGACAGATTTATGACGCTGATGGTGTTGCTTTGACCACCAATCAGAGTAAGACTGTTATCACTTTTACCCGCAATAATCTTGTGACTTCTGATACGATTAAAAAGGTTGCTCAGAAACTGGCAACGATGGTCACTTTGACTGAAACAAATGTTTCTGATCGCGAGAAACGTGATTACTACTTGGCAGATTCTGATACCTATGCCAAGGTTGTTAAGGATTTGCCGGATAATAAAAAGTTTGATGATTATGGCAATAACCTGAGTGAGTCTACTATTTATTCCAATGCCATAGATGCTGTTACTGACGATATGGTTAATTATTCAGAAGACGAGCTCAAGATTGTTTATATCTATTCTCAAATGAATGCCGTCTCTAACTTCTCAACAGTAACCTTGAAAACAGGAGATTTGACTGAGGAACAGATTGCGCTTGTATCGGCAAAACAGGACGAATTGAGCGGTATTTCTGTCGCTACGGATTGGGATCGAGCAACAGTCAACTCTGCCTTGTCATCCATTGTAGGGACAGTTTCATCCTCGGAATCCGGACTGCCAGAAGAAGATGCCAAAGACTATCTTTCAAAAGGTTATTCTCTCAATGACCGAGTTGGGACATCTTATTTAGAGAAGGAATACGAATCTACCCTTCAAGGACAGCATACTGTGCGTAAAATAACGGTTGATTCAGAAGGTGCTGTTGAGTCAGATAAAGTTACTCAAGAAGGCAGTAAAGGACATAATTTACAGCTATCTATTGACCTTGATTTCCAGCAGGGGGTCGAATCAATTCTCAGTAAATACATGTCTGCAGAAATCGCTGACAACAATGCCACATACTCTGAGGGAATGTATGCCGTAGCTTTAGATGCTGACACAGGTTCAGTTTTGGCAATGGCAGGTCAGGCTCATAAGCAAGGAGCAGCAGATTTTACAGCTGATGCTCTGGGAACCGTCACTGATGTTTTTATTCCAGGGTCGGTTGTAAAAGGAGCGACTCTTGCAGCAGGCTGGAAGTCAGGTGTTATCTCTGGCAATCAAGTTCTGAATGATCAGCCGATTAGCATTTCAGGATCAGCTCCAATTACTTCTTGGTTCACAGGGTCAAGTTCCAGAGCGATTACGGCAGTTCAGGCTCTGGAATATTCTTCTAATACTTATATGGTTCAGATTGCCATGAAGCTTTTAGGTCAGGATTACAGTCCGGGTATGACCCTGTCAACAGATAAGATGGACGAGGCTATGAAGGCCCTTCGTGATACTTATGCTGACTTTGGAATGGGAGTCTCTACAGGATTGGATTTGCCGGGAGAATCAGAAGGTTATATTTCGGATGATTACAATGCTGCCAATGTTCTGACAGAAGCTTTCGGACAGTATGATTCGTACACTACGATGCAGTTAGCACAGTACGTAGCAACGATTGCCAATGGGGGAAATCGAGTAGCGCCGCACATCGTTTCTGGTATTTATGATGCAGGTGACAATGGTGAATTGGGGACGCTGAACTCAACGATTGATACCAAGGTGCTTAGTACTTTGCCTATTAGTTCAGATCAATTGGGAATTATTCAGGAAGGTTTCTATAATGTTGTTAATTCAGGAGATACCTTAGCAACTGGTAAATACATGAACAGCTCAGCTATTAGCATCAGTGGAAAAACAGGGACTGCTGAAACCTACTCATCAGATAAATCTGGTAATACAACATCAACTGTTAACCTTAATGTTGTGGCCTATGCAACGGCTGATAATGGTAAAAAAATTGCAGTTGCCCTCATGTACCCGCATGCTTCAAATTCTGATACGCATAATCACCAATATGCGGTAAAAGAGATCATGGAACTTTATCAAAACATGTACTAGACTTTATCATTTACCCTATCGATAAAGTACATGCCTTCGTCTTGCACGAGGGCTTTTTCTGTGTTATAGTTGTTAAGATTGAATTTAAGAGAGGTGTTTTATGCTTTATCCTACACCAATAGCTAAGCTGATTGACAGTTTTTCCAAGCTTCCTGGAATTGGGACAAAAACGGCAACCCGATTGGCTTTTTATACTTTGGGCATGTCTGACGAAGATGTTAATGATTTTGCAAAAAATCTCTTAACGGCCAAGCGGGACTTGACTTATTGTTCTGTTTGCGGCAATTTGACGGATCAGGATCCCTGTGTTATTTGTGATGATGAAACACGTGATCAAACTACCATTTTAGTTGTTGAAGAGTCTAAGGACGTGTCAGCTATGGAAAAAATTCAAGAATATCACGGCCTCTATCATGTTTTGCACGGCCTCATTTCTCCAATGAATGGCATCGGACCAGATGATATTAACCTTAAGACTTTGATTACACGGCTGATGGATTCCAAGGTCAGTGAGGTCATCATTGCAACCAATGCGACAGCTGATGGCGAAGCAACTTCGATGTATATCTCACGGGTACTCAAACCTGCAGGAATTAAGGTGACTCGCTTGGCGCGTGGTTTAGCAGTTGGATCGGATATTGAGTATGCAGATGAAGTAACTCTGCTTAGAGCTATTGAAAATCGCACAGAACTTTAATCTTGACGAAACATAGCTGTTGCAGAAAATAACTTGACTGATGAAATCTAAGAAGGGGAGATGCTCTCTCCTTCTTTTTTAGTTTGTTTTTGAGTAACTGTTTGAAGAAAATAGGCAGTGTTTGCATTTTTTTGGTAAAATAAGGGTATATTGAAAAAACAAAAGAGGCTGCATATGCGCATTGAGAAAGTTCTAAACAACAATGTGGTTCAAGTTATTGGGAAAAACGAGACGGAGTGCATTGTTATGGGGAAAGGATTAGGATTTCAAAAGAGCGCAGGAGATGAAATTGATCCTAAAAAAATTGAAAAGACTTTTATCTTAGATGATATGGAATCAGCCAAGGAGCTGACGCAGGCTTATGTAGATCTGCCAGCTGATGAGATGCAGGTATTTTTAAATATTATTACCTTTGCAGAAAGTGCCCTGCAAACAAAATTTGAGCCATCACTTTTTGTAGCTTTAGCAGATCATTTGCATTATGCCATTCAAAGGACAGCTGAAGGTCTTGCTCTGCAAAATCCTCTGGCTTGGGAAGTTCGGAAATTTTACCCGCGTGAATATGAGATTGGAAAGCAAGCGATTCGCTTAATTTCTCATCATTTGGGGGTGAGGATGGCTGAGGATGAATCTGCCTCTATAGCGCTGCATTTTGTCAATGCACAAAAAGATGGCGGAGCAATAGAAAAAAGCCATCAGGTCACAAAAATCGTCATGGATATTTTGGAGATTGTCCGTCTGCATTTTGGCTGTGTGCTAGATAATGATAGTATTTCCTATAATCGGTTTATCACGCATATTCAGTACTTTGCCCAGCGTGTGGTCAATGGTGTTCAGCAGGGTAAAAATGATGCTTTTCTCTATGAACAGGTCAAACTCAATTATCCCAGTTCTTTTACCTGCACACTTAAAGTTAAGGATTATGTAAAATCTGCTTATGACTTTGACATGAGCCGTGATGAACAGGTTTATTTGACCATTCATATTCAGCGTTTGGAGGAGAGTTCTTTGGAAAACTAATTATTAGGGAGGTGTTTTGATGTCTATTAAATCTCAAATAATGGCTGATGCCGACAATCAATTTTATACCGAACAGGGGATTGAGCCTTTGTATACAGCGCCAAAGACAGCTAGAATTATGGTTGTTGGTCAGGCTCCTGGTATTGTGGCTCAGGAGACGCGGCTTTTTTGGAATGATCGCAGCGGAGACCGTCTCAGAGACTGGATGGATGTGGATCGCGAAACCTTTTATGAATCCGGCCTTTTTGGCATACTGCCTATGGATTTTTATTATCCAGGTAAGGGAAAGTCTGGTGATTTGCCTCCTCGTAAGGGTTTTGCTGCAAAATGGCATCCGCAGTTATTAGAAGAAATGCCTGATTTGCAGCTGTTTCTCTTAGTCGGAAATTATGCACAACAGTATTATCTCGGTAAGGACTACCGTAAGAACTTAACGGAAACCGTTAAACACTTCGGCGATTATCTTCCCAAATATTTCCCTCTGGTTCACCCGTCTCCCCGCAATCAACTTTGGATGAGTAAGAATCCTTGGTTTGAAGAAGAGGTGCTGCCAATTCTAAAAGAAAAAGTAGCCGCAGCTTTGAAGGACTGATGAGGCTTTATTCATCGAAAAATTTTAAGCAGGTGCAAGCCTGTTTTTTATCTGCTCTTATGGTATAATGAAGTGATTAAAGTATTTGAAAGTAGTACCAAAGATGTACATAGAATTAATTGATGAGACTGGCCAGGTCTCTGAGGCAGTGAAAAAACAGACGATGGAATTGCTGGAATTTGCTGCTCAAAAAACCGGTAAAGAAAATAAAGAAATGGCTGTAACCTTTGTGACCAATGAACGCAGCCACGAACTTAATTTGAAATACCGTGATACAGACCGTCCCACAGATGTTATCAGTCTGGAATATAAACCTGATCTAACCGTTGCCGTTGATGAGAAAGATTTGGCTGCTGATCCTGAATTGGCTGAGATGATGGCAGAATTTGATTCTTACATTGGAGAACTGTTTATTTCTGTTGATAAGGCTCAGGAACAGGCTGAGGAATATGGCCATTCTTATGAACGGGAAATGGGATTTCTAGCGGTTCACGGATTTTTGCATATTAATGGTTATGATCATTACACGCCTCAGGAAGAGGCTGAGATGTTCGGTTTACAGGAAGAGATTTTGACTGCCTATGGACTTACGCGACAATAAACCACAAAGAAAGTGGAAAAACAGAGATTTCACATCTAGTTTAGAATTTGCTGTCACAGGTGTAGTGGCTGCCTTTAAAGAAGAACGCAACATGCGCAAACATGCTATTTCTGCGGTTTTGGCTATCTTGGCAGGCCTGGTCTTTCAAATTTCTGCTGTAGAGTGGCTCTTTTTGCTGCTGGCCATTTTTTTGGTTGTCACTTTTGAAATTATCAATTCGGCTATTGAGAATGTCGTTGATTTGGCCAGTGATTATCACTTTTCGATGTTGGCTAAGAATGCTAAGGATATGGCAGCAGGAGCAGTTCTGGTTGTATCTGGCTATGCGGTGATTGTAGGATTGATTATTTTTGTACCGCGTATCTGGCAGCTGCTGTTTGGTTAAATGGCGAACTGACTGATGGGCGTCAGCTTACCAGCTAAAGATAAGAGATTTTCGGTGAGAATTTATGTTTCTTTGGTTCTCTATTTAAATTTTAATATGAATTTTTAAAGAAAGGATGGAGCTTTCTGGTTTAGGGAAACAGCATGATGTGCTTTTGTTTGACTAGCTGGAAGGCTCCTTTATTAGTTATGTTTAAATCAGGATTTGTAGCGATTTTAGGTCGTCCTAACGTTGGAAAGTCAACCTTTTTAAATCATGTCATGGGGCAAAAAATTGCCATCATGTCTGATAAGGCGCAGACAACGCGCAATAAGATTATGGGGATTTACACGACAGAGACCGAGCAAATCGTCTTTATTGACACGCCGGGTATTCACAAGCCCAAGACAGCTCTGGGCGATTTTATGGTGGAATCGGCCTACAGCACGCTGCGCGAAGTGGAGACGGTGCTTTTCATGGTGCCGGCTGATGAGAAGCGCGGCAAGGGCGACGATATGATTATGGAGCGTCTTAAGGCTGCTAAAGTCCCTGTTATTTTGGTCATCAATAAGATTGACAAGGTGCACCCAGACCAGCTTTTGGAGCAGATTGACGATTTCCGCGGTCAGATGGACTTCAAGGAGGTTGTGCCTATCTCAGCGCTACAGGGCAATAATGTCGAAACCCTCATGACTATTCTCAAGGATAATTTGGAAGAAGGCTTCCAGTATTTTCCAGAAGATCAAATCACCGACCATCCGGAGCGCTTTCTCGTGTCTGAAATGATTCGCGAGAAGGTTCTCAAGCTAACCGAGCAGGAAGTGCCCCACTCGGTGGCGGTTGTCATTGAGTCCATGAAACGCGATGACGAAACAGACAAGATTCATATCCGTGCGACCATCATGGTCGAACGCGACAGCCAAAAAGGCATTATCATCGGCAAGGGCGGCGCTATGCTCAAGAAGATTGGTAAAATGGCTCGCCGCGATATTGAGCTCATGCTAGGCGACAAGGTCTATCTCGAAACTTGGGTCAAGGTCAAGAAAAACTGGCGGGACAAGAAGCTGGACTTGGCTGACTTTGGGTATAATAAGAAGGAATACTAAAGGTTTGTATCTACCATGGAGGTAGGGAATATGAGAAATATTCAACCATTATTCATTGAAGAAACGGGTCAGCAAAATACTAAGAGCATCGTCTTCCTGCACGCTTCAGGGTCTAGCAGTCGGATGTGGCGGCATCACTTGGCTGCGCTTGCCAATGACTTTCACTGTATCGTTATTGATTTGCCCGGACATGGCAATAGTCGTGATATAGACTGGACAAGTTTTGATGATGTGACGGAAAGGATTGTAGAGATTATCAAAAGCAGGGGGCACGGTAAGCCGCACCTTGTTGGTCTATCATTGGACGGCAGTCTCATTCTCAAGCTGCTGGAAAGTCATTCGGATGCAGTTGATAAGGTGATTGTTGACGGTGCCTGTCACCATCCAATAAAAGGCTATCGCAAAGTCATTGCCACGGTCTATGTTATGTCACTGTTTAAGAATACAAAGCTGATTGCCAATTTGCTGACTAGGATGATGCAGGAAGATGGGGCATCTGAGGAGGATTTCAGGCTCTTCGTAAAAGATTTACAAAGGGCTTCCAGAAAATCATTTCGCCGAGCGATGATTCAGGCTAATTTGCTGAATGTTGATTTAAAAGCTGATAATCCAGCTTTCTTTGTCTCAGGCGGCAAGGAATCTGAGACTATTCATGCGGCACATCAGCTATTAGCTAAGAAAAATACCGACAGCCAATGCGCTTATTATCCCAACAAGGGGCATGCTTGGCTGTTTAGTGATGTTGATACGCATATTCAGCTGCTGCGCTATGTCTTTCAAGATGACGCCTTTCCAGAGAAATTGAAGAGGTTTTAATCCTATGGACTACATTTCCTATATCCGCTCCAAGGTGGGGCATGACAAGGTTATCCTGACCTTTGCTGGCGGGATTTTGGCAGACGGAGCTGGGCGTGTGCTCTTGCAGCTGTGCAGCTGTTCGCCTGAATGCTGGGTTCATCCCCGCAACCGTTATGTTGAAGAACATGGCCTGACCCGCAAGGAATGGGCTCAGCGTCTGGCGGCAATTGGAGAAAACATAGCCGAAGTTCAGCAAGCCTAAAAACATAAAAACCTTTAGATCGGATAAATACCGGCATCTAAAGGTTTTTATGTTTTTAGGCTTGTGGATTAGTCAATTTTTTAATCAGTAACCGGACAGCAAAGGCTAATTCTCCAAAGGCTGAGAGAAAAAGAAGAACACTCACAAGCTCTTCTATGTCAAATGAAAAGAGAAGGGAGAAGCTTTTTGCTAGGTAACCGAGGCTGGCCAGCAGTAAAAGAAGGCCAAACAGCTTATGCACGTAACCTGACTGATAGACGAGGAGGCCTAGAGCAATCAGATGGACTCCAAAGAAAATCTGCCAGATAACTGTCCCTGATTCCTGAAAATTTAGCAAAGTGTATAGGGAGGTCTGTTCGCTTTCTTTGGCTGTAAGGCTTGTTAGAATGGTCAGTGATAGTGTGGCATTAAGCGCCTGAATGACTGTCATAGTCAGTCGAGCCGCTAGAGCAGTCAAAGATAGGCTTTGATTTGCTTTTTTGAAGGTCTGATAGAGCAGAATGCTAAGCAGTATTTCCAAGATGCAAACTATGATGGCAAGGCTGATTCCCAGTCGAAAGAGCAGCAGATGATCAAGGATATGCTGTGCCGTTTCTGCCATGTCATGATGGACAATCAGCTGCGAAGGAATATAGAGCATGGGAAGAGGTGACAAGGTGGCAATAAATAGATAAAGCCAGCCAGCGTACCGTGCCTGTTTCTGTGTCCTTTTCATAAGATTCACTCCTTACACAAGATACAGCGCCCGTAAAAAGCGACTGGAATTTTAGGAGGTCAACGATGTTTGCCTGCAAACAAAGCGACCTATCTAAGAACTTGTATTCATAAGAATTTTTGTGACAGTCTGCCTTAAGTGGTGGGGACGGCAGCGACCGACTAGGTCGTTCCATGCCTAATTTTCGAGCCTAATACTCTTTGAAAATCAAAACTATACTTTGTTGACTTCAGCTTGCCGTACTCCAGTACTGTCTGCGCTTCGTCGCCTCGTCTAATTTTGATTTTCTTTGAGTATAAGGTCTCGAAAATCCCCACGATTGTTGCCCGAAACGGGCAACAATCTCATCACCACGGCGGCAACTGTCGTCTTAGCGACCTTTCGGTCGCTTTTTCTACCTATATCATTCAGATGAATTTTGTGAATATAGGTTCTAAATTCCGAGCTTTTAGGGCGAGTTCAATTAACAAGATACAAAGCCGTTAAGCGACTCAAAGAATTTTAGGGAACTTGATGACGATGCCAAAGCATATAGGAAAGTGAGTCTAAATTCACAGAGTCGTAGGCGAGTTCAGTTAAACGAGATACAAAGGGAACCCGCGGATAAAGTCAAAATAGGAGTACGACGACGAATTACTAAAAATTCTAGTCGGCCTCATCTTTTTGACACAATCCGCAGCCCGTATTCAGCTTTTCTCCAGATAAAAGAGCGTCTCCACAGAAACTTGGAAAAGCCGTGCCAGCTTAAGAGAAAGTTCAATGCTGGGCAAGAATTTTCCTTTTTCAATAGCATTGATGGACTGTCTGGAAACGCCGACTTGGTCAGCCAGTTCCTGTTGGGTCATATGCTTGACTTCGGTTCGGTAATATTTTACCCGCGTGATGACTTTTTCTGTTTTCATGGCTTTACCCCGCATAGTAGTAAGCCTTGGTGATACCGTGAACGGCAATAAGGATAAAGAAGCCTATTCGCAATAATAAAAGAATAGGTTCATGTGAGACATTTAGAGCGAAGGCAGCCATCAGAATGACAAAGAAGATGGACAAGCCGTAGGCGAAATTACGCAGGATATTTTGATTGACAAAGTGTTCCCACTCACCAGCCACATGCTTTTCACGCGGCGTAAAAAAGGAAATCAGAATATCAATGACAATGGAAGCCGTAATAACTGTTGCCAGCATGATGAGAAAAGCAGTCCCAATCAGAGGCAAACCAACTTTTCCAGCATGAGCTCCCAGAGCAGCATGGTAGACCAAACTCACAAAGCAGGAAATCAGAAAGATTTTCACAATTTCCAAGAAAATATAAACTTTTTTTGACATGGCAGCTCTCCTCTTTTTGTCAAGTTTTATTTACATATTTAGTATAAACTAAAACCAAGTCAATGTCAAGTTTTGTTGACATTGACTTGGTTGTTTTACACAAAATAATTTTCATGGTAGAATGCCTCAATAAATTTTTATGGAGTGGCAAATCATGCCAAAGGCTATGATGGCAGCTGCCTGTCAGAAAATCATTCAAGCCGGCATGAAGATGGTCATGGTGGAAACTGGTGGTGATTCCGGCGCAAAACCTACGAAGCTTTCGGCTGTGAATCCTAGCTGGTCGCAAGGTATTTTAAAAAACTGTAAAACGAAAAGAGCGCCATTCAAAAGAGTAAATGGCGTTTGTTCTTATCCAAGAAAATTGCAGTCAGGAATTAGCCGCTAATTTCGTCACAAGACTCGTACGCTCAAGCCTCTGCAGCGGTTGAGTGCAGCCATGACTTCCTGTTTTCTTGGTAAGGCAAGGCTCCCCTGAATGCCAGCATAGGAAGTCAGGCTCTCAAGGCCATTCTTTTCGATGTGAATATAGAGCCTGTCCACGATGTCCTTAAGACTGGTTTGATTATCTAAGAGGTTATTTCTGATATAGGCCAGCATAATGGCGAGGCTATTTGTTTGACTGCTATCCACCAGCTGTTCCAGTCCGGATAAATCAATGGCCTGATGTCCGTATAATATCGTGTATTTTCCTTTCACCTTAAACCGTCCCTCTTTACCGGATAGGGGAAATGACGCCTTTAAAGGAATGCGCGCAGCTTGCAGCTGAAAAGGTTCCTCAAGGAGAAGGGTACGCTGACTTTCCAGCTCTGCAGCAATATCTTTCGCTTTGTCAGTGACGTTCTTCGGCAAATACTCATCCATCATGATAATGTCATCTGCCACATCAAAATAATCTCCAGAACCGCCTACAATCAAAATAGTAGAAACCCTTTGCTGCTGATATAATTGTCTGACACGATCAATAAAGGGTGCGATGGGTTCTTTATCTGATGTCACCAAACGCTGCATACGGCTGTCTCTAATCATAAAATTAGTAGCAGATGTATCCTCATCAATGAGCAGCAAAGAGGTACCAGTCTCTAAGGCTTCCATCACATTGGCCGCTTGGGAGGTGCTGCTGCTAGCATTTTCTGTAGAAAATTGCTTCGTGTCTTTTTCGTTAGGCAAATGATTGATGAAGGGGCTGACATTGACTTTCTCGACCTGACGTCCGTCCTCTGCACGAATTTTAACTGCATCATGCCTAGTAATGACATAGTCTCGTCCGTCATTTGGGATATGATTGTAGACATCCCGTTGCAAAGCTTCTAACAGAGTTGATTTACCGTGATAACCACCTCCGACAATTAGTGTGACACCCTCTTTGATGCCCATGCCTTTTATAACTTTGCCGCTAGGCAAGGCTATCTCTGCTTCATCACTTGCTGGACTTTGAAAAGGGGTACCGTCCTCTAGCGGTTTATCGGATATCCCGCTTTTACGCGGCAGCAAGGATCCGTTGGCAATAAAAGCAACCAGTTTTCTTTTGGCCAGTTCTTCTCTGATATGCTCCTGATCAATCATTAAGGAGACCTGATCGTTCAACTTTTCAGCGTCTATATGTTTATAATAAAATGCTTGCGTAACGGCCTGAGGGACAATGGAAGTGAAAATGCGGCTGGCTTTTTTCCCCAGTATTCTTCTTCCCGAAGCGGGCAAACCCACGTTAAAACGAATGTCGATTTCAGACTTTTTGATGGAGACAGCTGTCCGTTCGATCATTTCCTGTCCGCCGGCATCTATTAAAATCAATCCGCTTGTGTCAGTGCCGATGATATTTCCCTGCTGTTGCGAAACGGCTTTCTTAAACTCTCTCGCTAAAAAGTCTGCTGCAGCAATCCGTTTGGTTTTTGTATCCAGTAAATCATCAGGAATAGCTGCAATGTCTCTCTTGATAACGACTTTTATGCTGGAAGGCGGCGCATAGGGATCAATTTGGACCTGCTCAATGCAGAGGGTAAATGCGTGATAGGCGTAAACCCCACTGATTTGCTTATATGCGCCGTATCCCTTGCCGTCTATTGCCTCTAATTTTTTCTGTAAATCAGTTACTGTTGCTGTCATGACGTTTACCTTTCTTTTAATTGAAAAGTCTTTTGCACGAGCCATGCTGCCAGAAAGGCAGACACAGCCAGCAGACCAAGAATGAGCAGATAGTTGGCAATGTCATGAGCGAGAATGGTGCGATAGCCTTTTTGGAGCCATTCAAAAGGATTTATCCATGAGATTGTCTGAACCAATCGAGGAGCATGATTCAAGGACCAGAAAATACTGCTGGGCAAAAGCAAGGCAAACATGACTAAATTGGTAAAAGTACTTAAATGCGCTTCGTCCTTTAGAAAGCGCGATAAAATAAAACTAAATGTGCTAAAGAGAACAGCTTCTGCCAAAAACAGCGGGATAAAAGACATTGCTTCTAAAAAAGTGATTCCAATTGGAAACAGACTGCCCTCAATGATTAACAGCAGCAGAGCAATAAAACTGGCTAAAAAGGCTTGGCTTAGAACGATACCGCTCAAATACTTCCAGATAGAAAAGGGGGTGACTGACAGTAACTCGAATACGCCCCGTTTTCTTTGAGAAAAGATAGAGAAGGATTGCGTGATACAAGCTTGACAAAAAATACTAAAAGTGACGATGCCAAACAGGCTGTCGGCGCTTAATGCGACCTTAAAATAACGAAATCCGATAATAAAGGCTAAGGGCAGGCAAATGGCCCAAAACAAGAGGACGATATCTTTTAAACTGTTTTTTAATGAAATGGTAAAGACGTTAGACATAATCAGCCTCCTTATTTGTTAATGTATAAAAAAGTTCTTCTAAGTTTGTGACATGGTATTTTGTCATGAGCTCATCGGGAGCGCCGCTTTCTAAAATCCTTCCTTCATGGAGCAGCATCACACGGTCAGCTGTGTTTTTTATTTCAATCATATCATGGGAAGCAAAAAGAACACTCTTTCCTTCTTGTTTTAGTCGCTGAATCATTTGCTGAACGTCTCTCTGTCCGCTTGGATCAAGACCGGCTGAGGGTTCATCCAGAATCACCAAGTCCGGCTGGTGAATCGTTGTAATGATAATCGTCAGCCTTTTTTGCTGCCCCAGTGACAATTTAGCAGCCTTGGTTTTTCTTGCTTCATAAAGATTGTGTTCTTTTAGCAGTTTTTCAATGTCATTTTTAGACAGAGAAACATCGTAAAAAGTCGCAAATAACTTTAGGTTATCGATAATATTCAACGCTTCAAAGAAGGGAGTTGTCTGCAGCTGGGCGCCAATTCTTTTATTAAAGTCCGGCATCCCATAGCTTATCTTGCCTTGGTCAGGTTTTATAATTCCAAGCAGAAGCCGAATAGTAGTTGTTTTCCCCGCTCCGTTTTTTCCTAGCAGGGCGACGATTTCGTTTTCTTTGATCTTAAAATTCATATCCTTGATGATTTTTCAATCTTTAAATTGTTTATGGACATGATGATATCCGATTAAGTTCATAATACTCTCCTTTGTATAATCAACTTTGACTATATCGGTAAAAAGAAAGCCGGTTTAAGACTCATCCTTTTGTCGGCTCAAAATAGTCAGAGTTTTATCTATTAAGGCAATTTGAGATTTAACCACCTCAAACATGTGTTCAAAAATAATTTGGGTCAGTTCTGGGATATGGTTTCCCATTGATTTCTTTTTGCTGTCCATTCCTTTCCTTAACAGGTCGTATTCCATTTCAAGCTCTTCCTTGTTTTTTTGCAAATGCTCTATTGCTTCTTGTACAGGCAACTGGTCAGCAAAAGAAATGCCAGTGTAAAGATGGGTGGGATAGTAGATTTTATTAGCAGTTAAGCACTCTTTGACGAGTTCGGTTTGGTACTTTCTTCCCGAATCCGTTATTTTATAGATGGCCTTTTGCCTGTTTCCGTTCGTTTCAATGCTTTCGATTTCAATATGGCCGGCCCTTTCCAGTTTCTGCAAAGCATTGTAAATGGATCCCGGCAGTACCCCCGCCCACCTCTGAGTATCGCTTACCTCTAATAATGATTTAATATCGTAACCAGACATGGACTTTTCATTTAAGATAGCCAGAACTAACAGCTTGATCATTTGAACACTTCCTTTGTTTATTCAACGTTGAATATATATAGTGTAGCAGTATCTTTTTCAAATGTCAAGTTATAAAAGTTAAAAGATGTAATCCAGAAATAAGAAGTGTAGCTTTATTTTTGCAAAGTATGATAAAATAAAAGCAATAACGGAGAAAATCAGATAAAGCAACCAAAATACCCGCTTGCTATGGCCGGCTTAGTTTTGGGGCTCTTTGCTCTGGGCAGTCTTTTAGAAGCTATTCTGCGCTGTTGCGCTATGTTTTTCAAGATGACGCCTTTCCAGAGAGATTGAAGGGGTTTTAATACTATGGACTACATTTCCTATATCCGCTCCAAGGTGGGGCATGACAAGGTTATCCTGACCTTTGCCGGCGGGATTTTGGCAGACGAAGCTGGGCGTGTGCTCTTGCAGCTGCGCAGGGATAAGAAGACGTGGACAATTCTGGGAGGTTCCATGGAAGTGGGTGAGTCCACGCTTGACACTGCTAAGCGTGAATTTTTTGAAGAAACGGGAATCAAGGTGGAAGCGACGCGCTTGCTCAACGTTTACAGTAACTTTGAAGAGGTTTACCCAAATGGTGACAGGGTGCAGACGGTTGTCGTGATGTATGAATTAAAGGCTTTGAACGATTTTGATATTTCTGATTTCCACAATGAGGAAACCCTGCGCCTGCCTTTCTTTTCCAAAGAGGAAATAGAGTAGCTTTCAAATGTGTCGGATAAGCATCATCTCATGTTAGAAGAATAGTTGACCAATAGCTTTGCCATAGGATCTTAAAGGCTGGGCTGCGACCTAGCTTTGTTTATATAAGGAGGAAATGTTATGACTTATTTAGAAATGCTGATTGACAGTGTTAATCGTGCGCGTGAACGGTTTTTGCGGATGCTGGACGGGGTCACGGTGGTTGAAGCGAATGCTTTTCCAGCAGCTGAGACGGCAGCTCAGATTAAGTCGCTGACTTGGCTGGCTTGGCATACAGCGCGGGAGCTGGATTTTCAGGTTGCAGACTTGGCCTCCCAGGAGCCTGTTTGGTTCAGTCAAGGCTGGAAGGAAGCGTTTCATTTGGATCTGCCTGATGATACGCAAGACTGGTGTCACAGCTTAGAGGAAGCACAGAAAGTTCAGGTGCCAAACTTGGATATCTTGCGTGGATACTTGAATGCGGCAGCTGATATGACGGTGGCCTATCTGAATTCACTGGATGAGAAGAGCCTTGATGATATTATTGATGCTTCTTGGAATCCGCCTGTCACTCGCGGTGTGCGCTTAGTGTCCGTGATAGATGATGCGGCCATGCATTCGGGACAGGCCATTTATGCTCGGCGTTTGCTTGGTCTGTCTGATTGATTTTTTGGGGGAAATAGCAGAGCAGGTAAGCACTACTAAAAGAAAAAGAGAGGAAGTTTATGCCCGAATTACCGGAGGTTGAGACGGTCAGGCGTGGTTTGGAGCGTTTGATTGTCGGCAGGAAAATCATATCGGTTGATGTGCGCGTGCCCAAGATGGTCAAGACGGACGTCGAGGCTTTCAGACTGGATTTGCCTGGCCAGACGGTTGAAGCCATGCGCCGCCGCGGTAAATATTTGATTTTTGATTTGGGAAGACAGGTTTTGATTTCTCATCTGCGCATGGAGGGCAAATACTTGCTTTTTCCTGACGAAGTCCCAGCCAACAAACATTTTCATGTTTTCTTTGGACTGGACGATGGCTCGACGCTGGTTTATCAGGATGTGCGCAAGTTTGGTACCATGGAACTGCTGTCCAAAACAGCGGAAGCGGCCTATTTTGAAAGTAAAAAAATCGGTCCCGAACCAACTCCAAAAGACTTTAAACTGGCTCCTTTTGAGCGGGCTCTGCTATCTTCCCAAAAGTCAATCAAACCGCTCCTTTTGGAGCAAAAACTGGTCGCAGGGCTGGGCAATATCTATGTGGATGAGGTGCTGTGGGCGGCAAAAATCCATCCGGAGCGTGGGGCCAGAAGTCTAAACAAGGCGGAAATCAGACGGCTGAGGCAGGAGATTATCCGTATTCTGCAGCTGGGGATTGACAAGGGCGGCTCAACCATCCGCACTTATCGCAACGCGCTCGGTGAGGACGGAACCATGCAGGAGCATTTGAAGGTTTATGGGCAAACCGGCCAGCCCTGTGCCCGCTGCGCTACACCGATTTCAAAAATAAAAGCAGGAGGACGCGGGACGCATTTCTGTCCGCGTTGTCAGAGAAGATGACGAAAATAATAGGCATTACAGGCGGTATCGCCTCTGGGAAATCGACTGTTACACATTATATCAGGCAAAAAGGTTATCAAGTGATTGATGCTGACCAAGCTGTCCATGAGCTGCAGGCCAAAGGCGGCAAGCTCTATCAGGCTCTGTTGACTTGGCTGGGGCAAGACATTTTGGATGCAAGCGGTGAGCTCAATCGCCCCAAGCTGTCTAAGCTTATTTTTGCAAATCCGGAAAATCTGGAGAAGTCTGCCCAGCTGCAAAATGCTATTATTCGACAAGAGCTAGCTGAACGACGCGATCGACTGGCCAAGACGGAAGCAATTTTTTTCATGGACCTCCCGCTCTTATTTGAGCAGGATTATGCAGACTGGTTTGATGAAATTTGGCTCGTAGCGGTCAGCCCAGAAGTACAAATCCAGCGGCTGATGGCACGAAATGGCTATTCGCAAGAAGAAGCGCAGCAGCGCCTTGCCAGCCAGATGTCTCTCGGCGAAAAGTGCAAGCTGGCAGACAGGGTCATTGACAATGACGGAGACCTCAAGCAGCTGCAGGAACAAGTGGTAAATCAGATAAACCGTTTGGAAGATTCCGAACAGGGTTAATTGTCCATTTCTACCTGATGGGGTGGTCGTTTTTGCTGTAATAAACATTTTTTTATAATTGATAATAATGAGGTATAAATAGATTGGAACGATTCTTGGCTAGATGGTTCAGATATGGTGCGATTGCTTTAGTTAGTGCTCTCTTTTTGTCAAGCCTGTTAGTGCAGACGATTATTTATGTCGTCAAATATGAATGGGCTGAGATGATTGGAGTTCGCCCTTGGGTTTATCTCACGCTGTTGGGCTTCATTCCTTTAAGCATTCTCCTGAATCATCTCTTTAAGAAAATTACTGCGAAACAGCTTTTTTGGCTACTGTCGGCCTTATTTTTGACAGCTGGACTGGTTTTGATTGTGCTGACAACGGACAAAACTCGAGATGATGCAGCGACAGTTTTTAGGGCTGCTGTTCAAATGAATGACGGAGATTTTAGATCACTGTTTAAGGATGGCTACCTCTACCGCTATCCTCATCAGCTTGGCCTAATGAGCTTTGAACGCGTCATTTTGTACCTTATTCCTATTCCCAGCATGGTTATATTTTTTATATTAAATATTTTTGCTGTTCTGACAACACATGCCATGACTTGGAAAATAGGTGAGCAGCTTTTTAAGGATGAACAGACTCTCAAATGGACCATTTTTCTCAGTTTCGCTTTTATACCGCAGTTTTTCAATGTTTTGTTTGTCTATGGTATCGGTTATGGCTTGTGTCTGGCAAGTATTGGTCTCTACTTTTTACTGAACTATTTGAAAAAGAGCCAATTGAGAGATGGGATAGCAGCCTGCTTCTTTTTAGGCTTGTCCTACTGGATTCGAAATAACATGATTATCCTTCTGGTTGCGATTGCCTTGCTCTTGTGTTTAGAGGCTCTGAAGCAAAAGAAGAAAAGCTATGTCCTTCTAACTATAGCCTTGTTTGGCTTTGGTTTAGGAATGAATAAAGCGACTGGCGCCTATTATCAAAACATTTCCGGTCAGAGATTGGACGGTTTGCCTAAGATTGCCTGGCTGGCCATGGGACTTCAGGAAGCTGGTCATAGGAACCGCCAAGTCGGCTGGTACAATGGTTATGTTAGGAAGGTTTATTTCAAAAATCATGGCGATTATAAAGTTATTAAAAAGGATGCCGAAAAGCAAATTGATATCCAGCTTAATAAATTTAAAACCAATCCGGCTTATGCTCTTGCCTTTTTCAGAACGAAATGGCTGACAACTTGGACAGAATCAACCTTCCAATCCATCTGGTCTGGTCCCAGTCAGCCTGAGAAGCAGCCTTTATTTGACAGGCTGAGTCGTTCTGTTTACAATGGCGGCTGGGGCTACCGTATCATATATCAAATTAGCCATGCTTTTTTGATTCTTATTTATGGCGGAAGCTTAGCCTACCTTGTCTTGAAAAAGCCCAGAGAATTTATTTACTTTTATGCCTTTATTTATCTGGCTGGCGGTGTTCTTTTTCATTTGCTTTGGGAGACCAAGAGTCAGTATGCCACACCTTATGTTTATCTGTTGATTCCCTTTGCAGCTGCTGGTCTTTGCGAAACTGCTGAAGCAATATCAAAGAAACTGGGTAAAAACACATCGTTTGTGAGTAACAAATCAGAAGGAGATTAGACGATACGAACAGTTTTAGGATTATTGATGACATGCTACCTCAGCCAAATTGACTGAACGGTCATGATAAAAAGGTTGCTGCATTCATCAGAGATTTGCAAAATCTGCTAGGATTTCACTGTGTCAAACTGGACTGGGCAACCGGAATGGTGATTTTGACGAAGGAAATTGCGGCCTCTTATTTCTAATTTTCTCATCATAGGCTGACTTATAGTCTGATATTGTGCTATAATAATCAAAGTTAAACAGGAAAGAAGATGAAGACCTATATCTGAGCAGCCTATTTCAGAGATTAATTGGAAGCAGAATTTACGTGTCGCTTGGCTTGGTAATTTTTTTACGGGAGCCAGTTTTTCGTTGGTCATGCCGTTTATGGCACTCTATATTGAAGACCTTGGTGAATCAGGTTCTTTGGTTGAGTGGTATGCGAGTTTGGCGGTTGCCATTTCAGCTTTGGCCTCAGCTTTGGTTTCCCCAATTTGGGGTCGCTTAGCCGATAGGTACGGCCGAAAACCAATGATGGTCAGAGCAAGTCTTGTCATGACCTTTACAATGGGGGGAATAGCCTTTGTTCCCAATGTGTATTGGCTGTTATTTTTAAGGCTGATGAATGGCCTGTTTTCTGGTTATGTGCCTAATGCGACAGCGCTGATTGCCAGTCAGGTACCAAGGAGTAAATCAGGCTATGCTCTTGGGACCTTGGCTACTGGCTTGACAGCAGGAACCCTGATAGGGCCGCTTTTGGGCGGCAGTTTAGCGCAATGGCTGGGCATGCGTCAGGTTTTCGTTTTTGTCGGCCTTATTTTATTGATTTGCTGCCTGATGACCATTTTTATGATTAGAGAGGACTTTGAACCGGTTGAAAAGGCTGATATGGTTCCGACTCGGACGCTGCTCAAAGAGATACCGCATAAATCTATTCTGGCGGGTCTCTTTGTGACCAGCATGATTATTCAGATTTCAGCTCAATCCATCGCTCCAATTTTGTCCCTTTACATTCGTCATTTGGGTGAGACAGAAAATATCCTCTTTGTATCAGGGCTTATTGTGTCTGCCATGGGAATTTCCAGCATGCTGTCCAGTCCTCATTTGGGTCGGCTGGGTGATGCTATAGGCAACCATCGTCTTTTAGTTCTGGCTCTTTTTTACAGTTTCACCATGTACCTGCTCTGCGGCTTTGCACAGACTCCATTGCAGCTTGGCAGTTTGCGCTTTCTCTATGGCTTTGGTGTTGGTGCTCTCATGCCAAGTGTCAATTCTCTTTTGACAAAGCTGACGCCTAAGGAAGGCATTAGCCGAATTTTTAGTTTTAATCAAAGTTTCAGCTATTTTGGACAGGTTGCAGGGCCTTTTGTTGGCTCTGCTGTGGCAACTGGATTGGGTTATCGTTGGACATTCTTTGCGACCGCAGGCATTGTCTTTATCAATTTCACCTGGTCAGTTATTATCTTTAGAAAATACTTAGGAGTAAAAGAAATCACGTGAGAGTAAAAATTAACCTCAAATGCAGCCAATGCGGCTCTATTAATTACCTGACCAGCAAAAATAAGAAAAATCATCCCGAAAAAATTCAGGTTCTTAAATTTTGCCCTAAGGACAGAAAAGTAACCCTGCATGTTGAAAGCTAAGGAACAAAGCAACCTTAGCTTTTTAAATTTCTCTAATGAGTGATTTCCAGACGGCTGATCAAATCATAGCTTTCTTTGACAAACTGCTGTCGCTCATAAGTTTCATGGTTTAAAAGCCACTCAATCATAGCGATAAGACCAGCAATCCTAATATGTGTTGTAAACTCTTTGGAATCCGCCATATTGGCAGCGAAAAGATTTTCGTGATGACAAAAGAATTCTTTCAAAGCTTTGCGGGCAGATATCATAACAAAAGGATAGTTTGCCTCGCTGAAAAGCCTTTTAAAAAGAGCGGCATTGTCCATGAGGCAATCGTATAAAAGGCCGAGGCTTTCCTGTAATATCTGCTCTTGATTCTCACGGTAATAGGCATCGGTTATAAAAACATCAAAGGGGAGCAGACTCAGTAAATAGGCGTCCAAGAGAGCATACTTATCCTCGAAATGCAGGTAAAAGGTTGACCGATTAATATCAGCTGCTTGACTAAGATCATTTATGGTAACCTCTGAGAAGTCTTTTTCTAAAATGAGCTTGGAAAAAGCTTTCCAAATGGCTTTTTGTGTACGCTTGACACGTCTGTCATGACTTTGTTTCATAGAAGATTTTCTTAAACTTTCTAGACAATAATAGATATCCGTTGATTATACAACAAATATCTTATTTTGCCCATTGTTTTTAGGTGTCGATTTGATAGACTTAAGGGCAATCATTGATGAAAGGAAATTCTATCATGAAACGTATTATTTTTATGGGTGTCCCAGCTTTTGGACACACTAATCCAACTTTGATGTTAATCAAAAAACTAACCGAAAAAGGACATGATGTCTGTTATTACAGTGTATCTGATTTTAGAGAAACACTTGAAAATTACGGAGCAGATGTTGTTTGTTATGATGAAAAAATAGATTCTATGACGATTGATCACATCAATCAACTGACTTACAATCAAAGTGCCCATTTTGCGATTTTACTGTCATTTCTTTCAGAAGCAGCAGGAGATATTCTGGAGAATTACAGTGAAACTATCAAACGTTATAGACCAGATGTCATTGTGGGGGATTCTCTTGCGATTTGGGCTCGGATTATCGCCAATCGTCTGGAAATTCCTTTCGTTTTGTTCAACACGCATTTTGCCTTCAATGAGCATACTCCTAATCTGTTAAACGAAGCTTCCTCAGAAGGAAAATTGAGAATGATTTTGCAGTATTCTGACATCATGACACATTATAAAAAATTGAAAAAGCTTGGTTACCCAACTCAGAAGATAACTGATTTAGCTTTGACGAGAGAAGACAGTCCTGTCATTGTAACAACTTCCAGAGATTTTCAGCCGGCAGGGCATACCTTCTCTGAACGGGTTCACTTTGTTGGGCCTATCATCCGTGACAGCCAAGCTAAATGGGATAAGACAGATCGCCCCTTGGTTTACATTTCATTGGGCACCGTTAATAATCAAGCTAAAGATTTTTATAAAAACTGTCTAAAGGGACTTTCGCATGAACAGGTAGATGTTGTTTTATCGGTTGGTAAGCAGACAGATATTGCCGAACTTGGTCTCATTCCTGATAATTTTCAAATTTATCACAAGGTGAATCAAATCGCGGTACTTCAAGCTGCGGATGTATTTTTAACCCACTGCGGACTCAACAGTACTAGCGAGGGTCTTTATTATCAAGTTCCCCTTCTTCTTTTTCCGCAGACAGCGGAGCAGGACATGGTGGCTAATCGTGTGTTAGCATTAGGAGCAGGACTTAGGCTGGACAATGATAAACCTGAAAACATTGCCGATGCTGTCAAACGGCTTTTGACTGATTCCAAATACAAAAAGCAGGCTCAGAAAATATCACAAGACTTTGTCGCAAGCGGCGGCTGTCAGACAGCGGTTGAACTTATTTTAGATGCTTGTTCTGATTAGTTAAAAGGAGCCTGCTTGCAATCATTTGAAACAGTCCTCGTCCTTGAATTTTGCAACAATTTATGCTATACTGGTGAGGACTTTTTCGGAGGAATAACTATGTACGACTTATTATTAACCTTGCTGTTGGTTATGTCGGCGGTGATTGTGATTGCGATCTTCATGCAGCCGCAGAAAAATCCAACAAGTAATGTCTTTGATGGTGGTGGTTCAGAAGCACTTTTTGAACGCAGCAAGCCTCGTGGTTTTGAAGCCTTCATGCAGCGCTTCACTGGAATCATGGTTTTCTTATGGATGCTGGATGCGCTTGTTCTTGCCATCATCTCAAGTAAGTAATGGGCTGACAGAGGTTAGCTCATTTTTTACGTGATCAGTCGTTAGAAAAGGATATCATGAAAGAACAAATTATTGCTTATTTGAGGGAAAATGGCAGAACCAATGTTAATGATTTGGCTGCAGCGCTCAATATGGCTGGAGGAGAGAAGTTTCCCCTCCTCATCAAAGAAATTTCAAAAATGGAAAGTAAGCGTCAGCTTCGTTTTAGTAATGACGGAACAATCGCTTTACGCAAAGAAACACACAAAAAAGACCAAATTACAGTAGAAGGTGTTTTTCGTGCCAATAAAAATGGTTTTGGTTTTCTTCATGTAGATGACAATGAAGAAGACATGTTTATCGGTCGCAATGATGTTGGCCATGCCATTGATGGGGACACTGTTGCAGTTGTTATTAAGAAACCAGCTGACCGTCTTAAGGGAACAGCAGCAGAAGCGCGTGTTGTGGAGATTGTTGACCATGCGCTGAAAACGGTTGTGGGTCACTTTGTGCTGGATGATGACAAACCCCATTATGCTGGCTACATCAAGTCCAAAAATCAAAAGATTCAGCAAAAGATTTACATTAAAAAAGAGCCGGTTTCACTTGATGGCAGTGAAATTATCAAGGTTGATATTGAAAAATATCCCAATCGCCACCATGACTATTTTGTGGGGCATGTCCGCGAAATCATTGGTCATAAAGGAGATGTCGGTATTGATGTCTTAGAAGTTTTAGAATCAATGGACATTGTATCTGAATTTCCCGAGGATGTTATGGCAGAGGCTAATGCAGTGCCTGACGCCCCTAGTGAAGCGGATTTGATTGGCCGTGTGGATCTGCGGCAGGAAGTCACTTTTACTATTGATGGTGCGGATGCTAAGGACTTAGACGATGCGGTGCATATCAAACGCCTACCCAATGGTAACTTTGAGCTCGGTGTGCACATTGCCGATGTATCCTATTATGTAACTGAAGGTTCTGCACTAAATCGTGAAGCGGTGGCGCGCGGGACGTCCGTCTACGTGACAGATCGTGTGGTACCAATGCTGCCTGAACGTTTGTCCAATGGTATCTGCTCTCTTAACCCTAATGTCAATCGGCTGACGCAGTCGGCTATCATGGAAATCAACACTCAAGGGCGTGTGGTCAATCATCAGATTTGTCAGTCAGTCATCAAGACAACATTTCGTATGACCTACAGCGATGTTAATGAAATGCTGGCTGGAAACAGTGAGAAAATCGAGCAGTTCAAACCAATCATGGATTCTGTTTCGGCTATGGCTGAGCTTCATAAGATCTTAGAAGATATGCGTGAGCGTCGGGGAGCTCTTGATTTTGATACGTCCGAAGCCCGTATTTTAGTCAATGATAAAGGCTTTCCGACAGATATTGTCGTGCGTGAACGCGGGACAGCAGAACGCATGATCGAATCCTTCATGTTGGCTGCAAATGAGTGCGTTGCAGAGCATTTTGCCAAGGCCCAGCTGCCTTTCATTTATCGGATTCACGAAGAACCCAAGGCTGAGAAATTGCAAAAGTTTATTGACTATGCTAGCATTTTTGGCGTGCAGATTAATGGTACTGCTAATAAAGTATCTCAGCTGGCTCTCCAGGATTTTATGACTCGTGTGCAGAGTCAGCCAGGATCAGAAGTGATGAATATGATGCTGTTACGCTCCATGCAGCAGGCTCGCTATTCTGAACATAATCATGGCCATTATGGTCTTGCAGCCAAGTACTACACGCATTTTACCAGCCCAATTCGCCGCTATCCTGATTTATTGGTGCACCGCATGATTCGCGAATATACCAATAATATGTCGGAAGAAACGCGTCAGCATTTTGATGAGGTGATTCCAGAATTGGCCAGTTCTTCATCCACTTTAGAACGCAGAGCCATTGATGCAGAGCGCTTAGTTGATGCCATGAAAAAGGCTGAATTTATGGAGGAATTTGTCGGGCAGACATTTGACGGAGTTGTTGCCAGTGTGGTCAAGTTTGGTCTCTTTGTTGAACTGCCCAATACGATTGAAGGCTTGATTCATATCACAACCCTGCCGGAATTCTATAATTATAATGAGCGGACAATGGCGCTTCAAGGTGAAAAATCGGGCAAAACTTTCCGTGTCGGTCAGTCTATCCGAATCAAGCTTTTGCGTGCTGATAAAGCAACGGGTGATATTGACTTTGAATATATACCAAGCGATTACGATATCATTGAAAAGGTTGATCATAAAGCTAGAAAAGAGCGTGAAGAACGTGCTAAGAACTTCCAGCGTGGGAACCGTAACCGTCGTGATAGCAATTATGGCAATGGCAGAGGCAGGCGTGACGAATCTGATGGCCACAGTAAAAGAAGCAAATCATCTTCTTATGATGAAAAACGCAGATCCTCTAAAAAACCGGACAAGCGAAAAAACCAAAACCGTCCGCACAATGACAATAAGGGTCGTGAGTCAGGCCGTAATCGCAAGAAAAAAAGTAATAAACCCTTTTACAGGGATGTTGCCCGCAAGAAAAAGTAACGAAAGGCTGCTGATTTTTACGCAAATCAGTTAACTAGAATTGAGGTGATAGCATGTCAAAAGATGGCAGCAATGTCCTTGCTCAAAACAAAAAAGCTAGACATGACTATACTATTGTGGATACCATTGAAGCTGGTCTTGTTTTGACTGGAACTGAAATTAAATCTGTCCGCGCTGCCCGTATTCAGCTCAAGGACGGCTATGCTCAGGTTAAAAACGGTGAAGCTTGGCTGGTTAATGTCCACATTGCTCCTTTTGAACAGGGAAATATCTGGAACCAAGACCCTGAACGCACACGCAAGCTCTTGCTCAAAAAACGTGAAATTGCAAGGTTGGAAAATGAACTAAAAGGCAGCGGTATGACGCTTGTTCCTCTTAAGGTCTATTTGAAAAATGGCTTTGCCAAAGTTCTTATTGGTCTGGCAAAAGGAAAACACGATTATGACAAACGTGAATCCATCAAGCGCCGCGAACAGGAGCGGGATATTAAACGGGTTATGAAGAGTATGAATGTGAGATAGTGAGGTATTTGAGCTATTAGGACTTAAAAAGCAGGGGTTAATGCTTTTTACTAAACAGGTATTTTAAACCGTAATCAGAGTTTGGACCAAAAGAGCTCCAAACTCTTTTTTAAATAGCTAAGCACTAATTTTGTGCCTCCTTTGTAAAATACTACGCTCATATAACTTAGATTTTTAGAAGTATTAAAATCGGGAAATATCCTTCTAAAAAATTGAAATCGTTTTCTAAAGTGTTATAATAAACTTGTGAAAAATTAACAAAGGTTTGGCTAAGCCTGTTTGACTTAGCTCTGCTATTTCCAAAAGGAGGAAATTTATGGCCTACAAAACAATTTATCCCTATACCAATGAAGTGCTTAAGGAATATGATAATATTTCAGATGCAGACCTAGAAAATGCTTTGGCAACAGCTCATGGTCTTTATAAGACTTGGCGAAATGAAGACCATTTAGAAGCCCGTAAGGCTCAGCTGCATCAAGTGGCTAACCTGCTGCGCTGTGATCGTGACAAATATGCTGAAACGATGACTAAGGATATGGGAAAACTCTTTACAGAAGCACAAGGAGAAGTTGATCTTTGTGCGGATATTGCTGATTATTATGCTGATAAGGCAGATGAGTTTCTTGCTCCAACACCGCTTCAAACGGATACTGGCGAAGCCTATTACCTTAAACAGGCTACAGGTGTCCTTTTGGCTGTAGAACCTTGGAATTTTCCTTTTTATCAAATCATGCGCGTTTTTGCTCCTAACTTTATTGTGGGGAATACCATGGTTTTAAAACACGCTTCCAGCTGTCCTGCTTCAGCACAGGCCTTTGATGATTTGGTCAATGAAGCTGGCGCTCCAAAGGGAGCCTTCCAAAATCTCTTTGTTTCCTATGGTCAAGTATCACAGATTATCGCGGACCCCCGTGTAACAGGTGTCTGCCTGACAGGTTCTGAACGCGGCGGTGCCTCTGTTGCTGCAGAAGCCGGTAAGAACCTCAAGAAATCTTCAATGGAACTCGGCGGAAACGATGCTTTCATTATCTTAGATGATGCTGATTTCGATCTCCTGAAAGATACGATTTTCTTTGCACGTCTGTATAATGCAGGGCAAGTCTGCACTTCTTCCAAACGCTTTATCGTCATGGCTGACAAATACGATGAGTTTGTGGATATGGTCGTTGAAACCTTTAAATCTGCAAAATGGGGTGACCCAATGGATCCAGAAACGACTCTAGCTCCGCTGTCTTCAGCTGGTGCTAAAGAGGAAGTACTGGAACAAATCAAACTGGCAGTGGATAATGGTGCCAAGGCCGTTTATGGTAACCAGCCAATTGAACACAAAGGAAACTTTGTCATGCCAACAGTTCTGACTGAAATTACCAAGGACAATCCAATCTACAATCAAGAAATCTTTGGTCCAGTAGCTTCTATTTACAAAGTCAATTCGGAAGAAGAAGCCATTAAACTAGCCAATGATTCCAGTTATGGTCTTGGTGGTACAGTCTTTTCAAGCAATCCGGAACGTGCCGAACGTGTTGCTGCACAGGTTGAAACCGGTATGAGTTTCATTAATTCAGGTTGGGCATCCTTACCAGAATTGCCATTTGGCGGTATAAAAAATTCAGGTTACGGTCGCGAATTGAGTCAGCTTGGTTTTAATGCTTTTGTTAATGAGCATCTAGTCTACACTCCAAAACGGTAATGGGATTTA
Source organism: Streptococcus dentiloxodontae (assembly GCF_053206925.1). Classification (NCBI taxonomy): domain Bacteria; kingdom Bacillati; phylum Bacillota; class Bacilli; order Lactobacillales; family Streptococcaceae; genus Streptococcus; species Streptococcus dentiloxodontae. Next base: position 35,674 of record NZ_JBRUHR010000007.1, read on the forward strand.
TTGCTGAAAAAAGCGCTTGAACTTAATGGTTCAAGCGCTTTTCGTATTTTTTATTTTTCATTAAATTGGCTAAGGCGAATAACTTCAATCTTGTAGCCATCAGGGTCTGTGATGAAATAGTACATTTTTGGTTTATTGGGAAGACCTGCTAGATCAGTCACGGTATAACCAGCTTTCTGATGAGCTTGGTGAGTCGCTTCAAGATCATCAACACCGACAGCGATATGACCATAGCCATTACCGAGATCGTAAGCTTCGTGATCGTAATTGTAGGTCAATTCAAGCTCATAGTCTGGATCGTCTTCCAGTTTCAGATAAACCAGAGTAAATTTGTAGTCAGGGAAGTCATTGCGGCGGACTTCTTTGAAGCCGAGCGCTTCTTGATAAAATTTAAGTGACGCGTCCAAGTCCTTAACACGAATACAGGTATGTAAAAATTTCATAGATTTTTCCTTTCTTTTTGTCAATAGCAGAGCATTAGTCCAACCAAGTGATGACCTCTTGGCGAGGTTTGCGGCTTCGCGGATGTTTGGGATCACGCAAGCGATAACCAAAAGAAATCATACTGGCAATTCCTTCTTTATTAGAATTGATAACACCAGCTTCAGCTAGATAAGCATTGACCTTGTCATAATCAAATCCTTCAATTGGGCAAGAATCAATATTAATCATGCTAGCAGCAGTCATCATATTGCCCATAGCGATATAGGTTTGCTTGGCTGCCCAATCCCAGACGGCACGCGGATTGTCGGCGATTTTCATATTTTCCTCTTGGAATGTTTTGTAAAGATTGAGACGCATATCCAAATCCTCACCCTGAGAAATCCCGCGGCGAAGCAGACTCTCCTTGACGGATTCACTGTCGTAGCGAACATTTTTCTCAGCCAAAAGCAGAACCAGATGACTGGCCGTGTCTAATTGAGACTGAGCTCCCCAAGCCAGAACTTTTAGAGCTTTGCGGTGCTTGGCAATCTGCTTGCGACCTAAAACGACAAAGCGCCAGCCTTCCAAACCAATCGAAGAAGGGCTAAGCCAAGCAGTATCTAGGATATATTCCATATCTTCTTTGCTAATATCTTGATCATTATAGACGCGCACTGCGACACGACGATCAAAGGCAGCACGAACTTGTTTTTTTATAGCATCTTTTGACATAATAATAACCTCCTCTAAACGAGTTGTTAATTATGATAGCACTTTCGATGATATTTTTCTAGTCATAGATAGGCTTTGCGCTCATACTTTCTGTGGCTGAAATTTCATTGCCATAAAGGCAAGAAATACAGTATAATAAAAAGAAAACAATCAGGATATAAATATGAGAATGATAAATCGAAAAGATAAAGATAATTTTGCTCATTTAGCCGATGATTTGGAAAATCAAATTATTGACAATGAAGCGGAGGAACAGATCGCATCATTAAAATTAAAAGTTTGGATCGTCTTGTCACTTGTTGTTTCGGTAATTGCGATTGCCGGAGCTATGACCTACAATTATGTTAATCAAAGAAAGCACTACAGTCAGGACGAATTGAAAAGGTATGTAGAATCTTTGAAGACCGACAAGTCTAATTATGACTATTACTGGTCAATATCCGATTATAAGTCTTTAGTAATGGATGAATCAGGTGAAACAGGAACCAGTCTTGACGATATTATCAGCAAATATGGCCATCCAACCTCGACAAAAGTTTTAGATGATTTAGGTGAGAACAATCGCATTTCCATTAACTATGACGATCATTATTTTCATGGTATCGGGGTTCAGTTGGATTTTATTAATACCAATGGAACTTTTCGACTTTACAGTAAACATGCAAGCGGACTCTTTGTGAAAGGTGTGGAGGAAGCGACCGAAGATAATTATCAGTATAAATGGACAAAAGAAGGTTACCAGTCTTTAAAAATAGGAGACAGCTGGCAGGATATTAGGTCTAAGTATGGCGAACCAAGTATGGTTTCTTGTACAGGAACTGGAACAAATATTTCAGTTTTAGTCTCTTATAACAAGGAGTATGGCAACTTTAATTCTGGCAGTGTCACTTTATCTCTGAAACCTAAGGGAAAGAGTTATGTTTTAGATTCTATGAGTGAGAAAAATGCTTTTTAAGGAGATGGTATGGGACGAAAAAATAACTTTTCAGCTCTTGAAGAAAGAGTAGCGGCTAAAAGACGCTATTATCAACGAGTTTTGCTTGGTCTTTTGGGAGTTTTAATAGCAGCAATCATTGTTTTTGGGCTGCTGATTGTTAATCATAATCGTTTAGATAAGGTGACTGATACGCCATTACCAACAGGTCCTAAAGCCAAGTATCAAGCTAAGTCGGGAGACTTTAGATTTAATTGGACAATAAAGGACATCCTAGCCATTACGATTGATCAAAAAGATTCTGATTTTACAAGTACTACTGCAGATGAAATTGCAGATAGTTACGGACAGCCATCTTCTGTCGAATATTATGAGCAACATAACCAATTGATTTTTCAATACGACCAAGAACAGGATCCTCGTTACAAGGATAAGGACTTCTCTGAGAATTCCCAATCTGTCCGATTAGGTTTTTTTGGATCAGGAGATAGTTACTATCTCAACAGTATCACCGCTGATGATGTAGGCTATAGTTCTACTTATGATTTTGATATGCTAACTAAGGAAGAATTTGATGCATTGGTAACAGGAGAGCAAGGAACAACTCTTGAAGACATTTTTGAAAAATTTGGATATCCTAGCTTATATACCAAAAGTTATGGTGATTTATCTATATCCTACAGCCAGTATCCAAAACAGGCTGTATTACAATTTGAAGAGACTAAGGACAAACATATCAGGCTGTCAAAAAAAAACTATTATGGAGAGGAGGCTGCCTCATGACCATTTTTGCTCTTGATCTGGGAGGTACAGAAATCAAATCTGCCTTGATTTCGGAAACATTTGAAGTTAAAAAGCACTTTGCTGTTCAACCGTCACCTGATAATTTACAGGATTTAGAAGAACTCATTGACCGATTGCTAATACCTGTCAAAGATCAGCTTTCGGGTCTGGCTATTTCTTGTCCAGGTACCGTTGATACGCATAAAGGAACCATTTATAAAGGGGGGCTTTTGACTTATTTAGACGGTTTTGAGGCTAAGAGTTTTTTTGAAGCTAGATATCACTGCCCTGTTGCTCTTTTAAATGATGGCAAGTCAGCTGTGCTGGCCGAATTAGCAACTGGCAATTTAAAGGGGATTGACAATGGTTTTGCTCTTGTGCTGGGTTCAGGATTAGGCGGCGGTATTATTATCAATGGTCAGCTTTATCAGGGATCAAACTTTCAAGCTGGAGAGTTAACTTTTATGGTGACTCCTCAGGCTGCGCCTTTGCAAAAAGCCGATATGGCCGGATCGAGTGTGTCAGCAGTGGAAATGATAGAGCGCTGTGCTCTTGCTTTGCAGTTAGCAGATAAAAAAGACGGCAGAGCTGTTTTTGAATACATCAGACTTAAAGACCAGCGTGTTTATCCTATTTTTCAAGCTTACTGCCGGCAGATTGCTATCCATATTAATAATGTTCAAGCTGTGCTGGACGCTCAGCGTGTTGTTATTGGCGGCGGTATTTCCCAACAGCCGATTCTGATTGAAGAAATTAGTCGGCAGCTGGATCAGCTGGAGATGGAGGATGGTTTTGTTTTCCGTGTTGTTAATCGGCCAGAATTGTTCTCCTGTCGGCACAAAAACGATGCAAATCTTATCGGCGCAGCTTATTTTTTTGCGTCAAGCATCTAAAATAACTTGATTTCTAATGTCTATTAAAAAGGTTAGCTGTTTTTGCGTAGCAGAAAGTTGTCTGCTGCTTTTTTTTATGCTAAAGTTGATTTACCTGTTGAGCTGTAAAAATCGAGCTCTGCAATGAACAAAAACGAATGGAGAAAAAGATGGTAAAACAATATGACTATATTGTTATTGGCGGCGGATCAGGAGGAATCGCTTCTGCTAATCGCGCAGCTATGCACGGTGCCAAGGTTATTCTTTTTGAAGCTAAAGAAGTTGGCGGAACCTGTGTTAATGTTGGCTGTGTTCCCAAAAAAGTGATGTGGTACGGGGCTCAAGTAGCAGAGACCCTGAATCATTATGCTTCTGACTATGGTTTTGATGTGACTGCTAAGTCACTTGATTTCAAGACCTTGAAAGCTAACCGTCAGGCTTATATTGATCGTATTCATGGCTCTTATGAGCGAGGTTTTGACAGTAATGGTGTGGAGCGAGTCTATGACTATGCTAGATTTGTGGATGCTCATACGGTGGAAGCAGCTGGCGAGCTTTACACAGCACCGCACATTCTCATTGCAACAGGCGGACATGCTCTCTATCCTGATATTCCCGGCAGTGAATATGGGATTACTTCAGATGGCTTCTTTGAACTAGATGATGTGCCAAAACGCACGGCTGTTGTTGGTGCAGGTTATATAGCAGTGGAGGTGGCTGGCGTGCTGCATGCTCTAGGCTCACAAGTTGATTTGTTTGTGCGTCGCGACCGTCCTTTGCGTACTTTTGATAAGGATATTATTGATGTTTTGGTAAATGAGATGGCTGCTAACGGACCGCGTCTCCACACGCATTCAATTCCTAAAGAAGTCCTTAAAAATGCAGATGGCAGCTTAACGCTTATTTTGGAAAATGGTGAAAAATATACTGTTGATACGCTTATTTGGGCAATTGGCCGTGCTGCCAATACGAAAGGCTATGGTCTTGAGAAAACAGGTGTTGCTCTTAACGAAAAAGGCTTCATTCAAACCGATGATTTTGAAAACACCAATGTTGAAGGAATCTATGCTCTTGGTGATGTCAATGGAAAATTAGAATTAACGCCAGTGGCTGTCAAAGCAGGCCGTCTTTTGTCTGAACGCCTTTTCAATCATCAATCAGAGGCTAAAATGGATTACAGCAATGTTGCAACAGTCATTTTTAGCCATCCGGCTATTGGCGCTATTGGTTACACGGAGGAAAAAGCCAGAGCCGAATTTGGCAGTGAAAATATCAAAGTTTACCGTTCAAGTTTCACTCCTATGTACACAGCACTTGGCAATCACAGACAGCCTTCTACGATGAAGCTGGTAACTCTCGGCGATGATGAGAAAGTCATCGGCTTACACGGTATCGGCTATGGTGTTGATGAAATGATTCAAGGTTTCGCTGTTGCCATTAAGATGGGAGCAACCAAGGCTGATTTTGACCATACAGTTGCCATTCATCCAACGGGAGCAGAAGAATTTGTCACGATGCGGTAACGCGGCATTATTTTGTAAACGGCCAGCTGCTGTCTGGCAGTTAAGATGAATAGATAGGAGAAGTAAAAAAACTCCGCTGTTATACTTAAAAATAAGACTGGCTGCTCAGTCTTATTTTTGATTAATCAGGTAATTTCTGACTTCTGAGATAAAATAAAGAGAACCCGTCACGACATAAAGCTGGTCTGTTGCTTGCCATGCTTTTTGCAGCCAAGATCTGTAATCGCAGACCTTGGGATATTTTCTTGGATAATCCGCTAAGGGCAGCGCTTCTGGAAAATCAAAACTGGTAACCGAGACCTCATAGCTAGCTAATTTTGACAGCATATCTTCTAAGGCTTTTCGCTTAAGACCGGCAAAAAGAATGTGAATCGTCTTGTCAGAAAATTCCTTGTCAAGAAGGTCAATAAGGCTTTGAATTCCCTGTGGATTATGAGCTCCATCCAGCAAGACGGTAGGGGAAATGAGTTCCCCGCGCCCTGGCCAGCTGCTTTCTTCGAGACCTGATTTGATAGTGTTTGGCTTGATATTTGGAAAGTCTTGAGATAGGATGACAGCGGCCATGGCAGCCAAAGAAGCATTGGCTTTCTGGTGAGTGCCCAGCATTTTTAGATGAATAGCGTTGATCTGCATAGAATGACAGTCAAAATCAAAAGCTCTGCCATTTTCCTTAAAAGAAAAATCGCTTCCCAATTCAAAAGTGGGCGCCTGAAAATATGAGGCATTGCGGTAGAAAAGCTGGCGAACATCGCTGCGCACAGTTCCAAAGATAAAAGGGGATTCCATGCTTAGAGCACCAACCTTGTGCCTAGCAATTTGAACCAAAGAACTGCCGAGCGTTTCCATGTGATCCCTGCCAATGGAAGTGCAAATCAGCATCTTTCTTGAAAAGACATTGGTGGAATCGTAAAGACCGCCAATACCCGCCTCAATAACAGCAATATCAACCTTTTCCTGCGCAAAATACAAAAGCATAAGAAAGGTGACTAATTCAAATTCAGTCGGCCTTCCAAGATCGCTGTTTCTTTCAAGTTTTTGAAGAAGTGGCTGCGCTGTTTTCAGCGTATCCTCCAATTTTTGATTGGATATTTCCTGTCCATCAATAGCAATGCGTTCATTGAAACGTGTGATAAAAGGAGATGTGAAAGTACCTGTTTTGTAGCCTGCTCTTGTCAGGATATGCTGGAGAAAACTGGTGGTTGAGCCTTTTCCATTGGTGCCAACGATATGAACGGCGTAAAAAGCTTTCTGAGGATTGCCCGCTTCTTTCAGCAGCCAGTTCATGCGTTCTAAATTCGGCCGCCGGCCGTTTGCCTTATGAGCATGAATAAAATCTAAGGTCTCTTGATAAGTCATGCTTTCTATTATAGCAAAAAGAGAGTGGGACAAGTTAAAATGCCTGAAAGATATTTTAGCCAGAAAAAATTGCTTTTATCAGTATCTTTCTGAATTGTTTTGGCACAAAGCTTACCTTGTTTATTTCTTGGTTTCAGAAGGTTAAGGAACATTAAGTCGTGTTTAATGGGCTGTGCTTACGATGTCAAAGCTTGTATAAAAGTAAAGCTGAATCTATCATGGTCAGTCGGGTTTACTCCAATGATTGCGTCAAATGATTATATTTAGACTATTAAAAAAGGCAGGATCTTGTCCTCCTCTTTGTTATTGGGCAGTGTTTCCGCCAGCTGTATTGCCGGCAGTGTTTGTATCTGCAGCGCTTGAACTTTGGGAAGTATCAGCCGCTGAGCTGGACTGATTGGAATCCGCTGCGCCATTATCAGCTTGGCCATTGTCCTCAGTGGCTTGGTAGCTGCTTGAATAATAGGTCTGAGATGTTTGCTCATCGTCTCCCTTTTCGTAAACGACACTAGTAGTGGTTGAGCTGCTGGATTTATCGGTTTTGCTGCTGTCATCTTTATTGCTATGTGTATAGGTATAAAGGGTAATAGAAGCAACGATAATTGAAAAGATAGAGGCAACGGTTGCAATAATCTTTTGAAGGCCTGAAAGACCGGTTTTAATATGCTTAGTAGCCTTTATATCTGTTTTTTTAGTTCGATTAGTATTTTTTCGTGAGTAATTTTGAGACATGGTTCTAATTTATTGGAGGTTATAGAACAACCTCCCCTTTCTTGGTGCTCCTTCTATTATATGACTTTCTCTTAAAAAATGCTAAAGAAAACTCGAATTTCAAGAAACCCACAGGACAAGCTATCTGTGTTATAATAAAAAGGATTGAATTCTTGCAAAGAAAAGGAGAACCATAGGTTGTTTTTGAAGAAAACAAATTGTTTTCTCATCACTTCATCTGTGGACTGTAAACATGATTTATTTTGATAATTCAGCAACAACTCTTCCTTATTCAGAAGTGCTAAGGACTTATCAGGAAGTTGCAGCAAAAATTTGGGGGAATCCTTCCAGTCTTCACAGCCTAGGAACCTCGGCAAGTCGCATTCTTGAAGCTTCACGACAGCAGATTGCAGCGCTTTTAGGCAGAAGGGCAGATGAGATTTTTTTCACCTCAGGCGGTACTGAAGGTGATAATTGGGTGCTAAAGGGTGTTGCCTTTGAAAAAGAGCGCTATGGTAAGCATATCATAGTATCTGATATCGAACATCCGGCGGTTAAGGAGTCTGCCAAATGGCTGAGCCAGCATGGTTTTGAGGTTTCTTACGCACCTGTGACTGCAGATGGCTTTGTAGACGTGGAGCAACTGGCTGCGCTTTTGCGCCCAGACACGATTCTGGTGTCAGTCATGGCAGTGAATAATGAAATAGGCTCTATCCAGCCGATTATTGCTCTATCTCAACTGCTTGCAGATAAGCCAACCATTTCTTTTCATGTGGATGCCGTGCAGGCTATTGGCAAAGTTCCAGTTAGCAGCTACCTGACAGAACGTGTGGATTTTGCGACTTTTTCGGGTCATAAATTTCATGCCGTACGCGGAGTTGGTTTTATCTATAAAAAAGCAGGAAAGAAGTTAGCTCCGCTATTGACTGGAGGCGGACAGGAGCAGAACCTGCGTTCAACTACAGAAAATGTAGCTGGTATCGCTGCAATGGCAAAGGCACTGCGCATGACCATGGATAAGGAAAGCACAGCTCTGCCGCGTCTTGCCAAGATGAAAGCAATCTTCTATGATGAATTGGCTAAGCACGAGGAGGTTTGCATCTTCTCTGATAAGGGGAACACTTTTGCGCCCAACATTTTGACCTTTGGTATCAAGGGTGTGCGTGGCGAAGTGGTGGTTCATGCTTTTGAAGATCATGCCATTTACATTTCAACAACTTCAGCTTGTTCGTCTAAAGCCGGTAAGCCGGCAGGAACTCTTATTGCAATGGGAGTTCCTGCCAAATTAGCTCAGACTGCTGTTCGTATTAGTCTTGATGATGACAATGATATGGGACAGGTTGAGCAATTTTTGACTGTTTTTAAACAGGTTTGTGAAAGAACAAAGAAAATACGGTAAGTCAGCTGACTGTCGTTTTAAAGAATTTTTTCCACATTAATTCAAAAGTGAAAGGAATAAATCCAGCCTAAACGCTGAAAAAAGAAGATGAGCTGTCGGAATGTCAGGTTTGTCATCTTTCTTTTTACTGTGTAAGGGGTCTGGTATTTGATATGATGCAATATTCAGAAATTATGGTGCGCTATGGTGAACTTTCAACGAAAGGCAAGAACCGCATGCGCTTTATTAACAAACTCAAAAGTAATATCAAGGATGTTTTGTCCGTTTATCCTTTGTTGCGAGTGACTTTTGACCGAGATCGCGGGCATATTTTTTTAAATGGAACAGCTTATGAGCCTGTTGCAGAATCGCTGAAGCAAATCTTTGGCATTCAGGCTTTTTCACCAGTTTATAAGGTTGAAAAGGATGTTTCTCTTTTAAAAAAAGCGGTGCAGGATATTATGACAGAACTTTACCATGACGGCTTAACCTTCAAAGTATCCGCTAAGCGCAGCGATCATGATTTTGAATTGGACTCTCGGGAGCTCAATCAGGTTCTTGGTGCTGCTGTTTTCGAAGTTTTGCCAACTATTCAAGTGCAGATGAAGAAACCTGATATTAATCTTAAGGTTGAAATTCGTCATGAGGCTGCCTATATTTCTCATGAGAATATCAAAGGAGCTGGCGGTCTTCCTGTTGGAACAGCAGGAAAAGGCATGCTTATGCTGTCAGGAGGGATTGATTCACCTGTTGCTGGCTACCTATCTTTAAAACGAGGCGTTGATATTGAGGCTGTTCATTTTGCCAGCCCACCTTATACTAGCCCTGGAGCGCTTAAGAAAGCCCAGGATTTGACACGCAAACTGACTAAATTTGGCGGCAATATCCAGTTTATTGAAGTCCCTTTCACCGAAATCCAAGAAGAAATTAAAGAAAAAGCGCCAGAGGCTTATCTTATGACCATTACCCGCCGTTTCATGATGCGGATAACAGATGCTATACGTGCAATACGAGGCGGCTTGGTTATTATCAACGGTGAAAGTTTAGGACAGGTTGCCAGTCAGACACTGGAGTCCATGCAGGCAATTAATGCTGTTACAAAAACACCAGTCATTCGGCCTGTCGTGACTATGGATAAGCTGGAAATTATTGATGTGGCGCAGAAAATTGATACCTTTGATATTTCCATTCAGCCTTTTGAAGACTGCTGTACCATTTTTGCACCTGATCGTCCTAAGACTAATCCCAAAATCAAAAATGTTGAGCAATATGAAGCTCGCATGGATATAGAAGGTTTGGTGGCGCGTGCAGTTGCAGGAATACTAGTGACGGAAATTAAACCAGAGGAAGCAGCAGATGAGGTAGACGAACTTATCAGTGATTTATTGTGAAACGGGTGACAATCTCTATTCTTGATTTTTGATGAATTGTTGAGGCTTGTTCATTGGAAAGCAGCAGTGCTGTTTGAAAAAGGCTAAAAAGACCCTCTTAATCACTCACTGGCTTAACAAGCAAAAGGGTCTTGTCCAGCAAAGTCAGTCTTGAATAGGACTGCTTCCTGCCAGTTGGTTCTGCCTTGTTTGCAACAGGGCAGTTTGTTATAATGAAAAATAACATTCGCAGATTGATGGAGAAGATGTTAGGGAAAATATCGGAAATGAGATAGCTAGGAGAAGACAGTGCATGACCGTTTATAATATCAACTTAGGTATTGGCTGGGCCAGTTCGGGTGTCGAGTATGCTCAAGCCTATCGTTCAAAAGTTTTTAATACTATTGGTGTTCCTGCCAAGTTTATTTTTACAGATATGTTCCAACAGGTTAATTTGTCTGATTTAACCCGTAATTTAGGTTTTAGCGATGATCAAATTATCTGGCTTTACGGAGCTTTTACAGACATCAAAGTTGCCCCTACAACTTTCACTCTGGCGGATTTGGAAAATGAAATTCCTTTTGAAATCACTAAGCGTGAAACCAAAGGAATAACCACCAAGCTGTTTTGTGAAAAAGATGATATTTTCTATTCTGCCTACCGCTGCCGTGAGGGTGAGGATATTATTCACCGAGTAGAAATGGTGTCCAGAGGCAGTTTAATTCGTAAGGATTTTTATTCTTACACAAAAATGTTTACAGAGTACTACACGCCGCTTAACAACAAGGCCCATCTTTACCAGCGCCGCTTTTTCAATGAAAATGGAACCGTGGCTTACGATGAAATTATTGATGACAAAGATTCCGTTTTTCGGTTTAAGGATCGTATTTTATCTTCTAAGGAAGAACTGATTGCTTATTTTATGAAAAAACTGAATCTGACGGACAAGGATTTGGTTCTTATTGACAGAGCGACAGGGACAGGGCAGGCTATTTTGCGAACTGTTAAACCGGCAAAAGTAGGTGTTGTTGTGCATGCGGAGCATTTCAGCGAAAATGGAGTGACTGACCATACCATTTTGTGGAACAATTACTATGAGTATCAGTTTGACAATGCGGATAAAATTGATGTTTTTATCACAGCAACCGATCGTCAGCGCCATCTAATGACTGAGCAGTTTGCCAAATACACTCAGTACAGACCGGCTATTGTGACCATACCTGTAGGAAGTCTGGACAAGCTTCGCTATCCGGCTGCGCAGCGGAAGCCATTTTCAATAATCACAGCTTCACGTCTTGCCACAGAAAAGCACGTAGACTGGCTCTGTAAGGCGGTTATCAAGGCAAAAGCAGCAGTTCCTGAATTGACCTTTGATATTTACGGTAAAGGCGGTGAAGAGGCTAAAATTTCCCAAATTATTAAGGAAGCCGGTGCTGAAGATGCGATTCGTCTCATGGGGCATCAGAAATTAACCGAAGTTTACCAAAATTATGAACTTTATTTCACCGCTTCAAAAAGCGAGGGCTTTGGACTGACCTTGATGGAAGCTGTAGGGTCAGGGCTCGGCCTGATTGGTTTTGATGTACGCTATGGGAACCAAACTTTTATTAAGAATGGCGAAAATGGCTTTCTTATTCCGCGCTCAGAAACCGATGATGAGCAGACCCTTGTTGCAGCTCTCACAGACCAATTGATTGCTTATTTTAAAAAGACGAATCTCGAGCAAGTTCATCAGACTTCTTATGATTTGGCTCAAGATTATTTATCAGAGCAGATTGAAACCAAGTGGAAAACTCTTGTCAAGGAGGTAACAAATGATTAATTTATTTGAGACCTACGATCAGGCTAGCTGGGATCTCCATTACAGTCTAATTGTAGCTGGCTATAATAATCCTACCATCAGTTTAACCGACGATGGCTTTTTACCAGCAGATGTGACATCACCTTATGTGTATTTTACTGGTTTTGATAAGGTTAATGGGCTGGCGCTCTTTTTCAATCAGGTGCCAATTCCTGATTACTGGGAAATCTCTGGCAATAACAATTACGGAGAAATTCACCGTTTCAATAAAAAACGCGGTCATATTCACTATGGTAATCCAACTCACAAGCGTCTGGTCAAAGCCGTTGACTGGTTTGACGATTCTGGCCGTTTGCGCGTGACTGACCGCTATAACAATAAAGGGTATCGATTTGCCCAAACGGTATATAATACCAAGCAAGAAGCAGTGCTGACGAGCTATTTCAATGCTGACAATCAGGAGATTTTGGTCGAAAATCATAATACTGGCGATGTGACGCTTAATTGGAAAGATAAGGTTCACATTTTTAAAGGGAAACATGATTTTGTGGTCTTTTATCTCAAAGAAGCAGGCTTTAATCTGGATCGTATCTTCTATAATTCTTTGTCAACCCCTTTTATGACAGCTTATCAATTACCTCGTAGCGGTCGAGATATTCTTTTTTGGCAAGAAGCGATTACAGATACAGTTCCGGAAAATTTGCAGATGCTCTTATCAGGTGCGCCACGTGAGACCAAGATTGTTATTCAGAGATACGAGGCCTATCAGAATCTGCTCAAATTAATTTCCAAGCAAGAAGCACGCAAAGTTGCCTTTCTTGGGGTCATGTATCCATTTGCACGTGAAAATCAAAATGGCAATGAAGCATTGATTTTGACCAATTCAGACCAAATTGAGCAACTAGAAAGTCTTGTGCAGGAAGTTCCGCAGGTCGTTTATCACATTGCTGCTCTAACCGAAATGTCAGGGAAACTGATGGCACTGGGCAAGTACGCTAATGTACATCTTTATCCTAACGTTACAACAGCCCAGATTAAAAACCTAACAGCGCGCTCAGATATCTACCTAGATATCAATTATCAAAATGAAATTTTATCGGCAATCCGTACTGCTTTTGAAAATAAGATGCTGATTCTTGCTTTTGATACGACAGTTCATAATCGCCAGTACATTGCACCAACTAACATCTTTAAAGTTAGTGACAGCAACCGTTTAAAGACCGTTTTGGCACGTGCAGCTAAAGCTCCAGCTTTTCGTAAGAGCCTCTTGCAGCAACAGTTGGAACACGCTCATGTTGCAAATAAAGCTGACTATCAGCGTGTTATCGGCCATTAGTTTTTAATTGTTTTAAAGAATAGCAAAGCTGCTACTATGTCAAAGAAAAAATCTGAAAAAGATTAGGTGTTTTGTAAAAGTAAGTCTTGTAAATAGAGTAAAATTGTGCTATACTTTTAAAGTTGACTATATGCACATCTCTGTGCAACCGCGCGACTACCGTTTTAAGCAGTTTCGTACTCACGGTACAAGGCGAGTCTTCACGAGCGGAATTTCCGCAACAAAATTTTATGGGAGGTGCATCATGAGCACATACGCAATCATCAAAACTGGTGGAAAACAAGTTAAAGTTGAAGTGGGTCAAGCTATCTACGTTGAAAAACTTGATGTTGAAGCTGGAGCAGAAGTCACTTTTGACCAAGTTGTTCTTGTCGGTGGAGAAACAACTCAAGTTGGTACTCCAGTTGTTGAAGGAGCTACTGTTGTTGGAACTGTTGAAAAACAAGGAAAACAAAAGAAAGTTGTTACTTTCAAATACAAACCTAAAAAAGGTAGCCACCGTAAACAAGGTCACCGTCAACCTTATACAAAAGTTGTTATCAATGCTATCAATGCCTAAGCTAACAGCCTAATCTAGGAAAGGACACAGTATTATGTTGAAAAATCTTGAAAACTTGCAACTTTTCGCCCACAAAAAAGGTGGAGGTTCAACTTCTAACGGACGCGATTCAGAAAGCAAACGTCTTGGCGCTAAAGCTGCTGACGGTCAAACCGTTACAGGCGGATCAATCCTTTACCGTCAACGCGGAACTCATATTTATCCAGGAGCCAATGTCGGTCGTGGCGGAGATGATACACTTTTTGCAAAAATTGAAGGTGTAGTGCGTTTTGAGCGTAAAGGACGCGACAGAAAACAAGTATCTGTTTATCCAGTTGCAAAATAAGGTAATAGAATTACAACCAATAACAAAAGACTTCTTGAGAAATCAGGAAGTCTTTTATGTTTAAGCATTTATAAGATAAAATAGCAATATGTGGATTTAGTCTAAGCCACTTGAGTATTTATATGATAGTAACCAATTACCATCTGTTTGCTTCACGAACTGTAATGAAACACTCTTATAGTCATTTCCTCCAGCAGTATTATAGTCAACAAATTAATCCCCAGTTGTTGATTCTGAAGATGTAGTTGGCTCTCCATATTTTGCTACAATATCGGTATAATTTGTACCACCTGTGCCAGTAAGACTGTCACCAACCACTAAACTGTCAAACTCACTTTTTGTCCAAGTGAATTTATGATCAACTTCTTCTTGAGAAGATGAAACTGAACTAGTGTAGGAAGAGCTAGCCTTATCAATAGTATCGCTCATCTTATTTAGTGCATTACCATATATAGACTGTGTAACTAGTACAATGATAATTGTGAGTATAGATAATATAGTACCAATTAAAGATAATGTTTTAGTTCTTTTTCTATTACTAATGAGTGCAATAATGCCTAGGATTAAAGCGGGCAGTGCGATAACAAAAGAAGCGTTGTTAACAATTGGTATCCATGAGCCAAGCAGTGCTACTGTGGCGAGAACGGTTGCTATGATTGCCAAGACTTTCTTTTCTTGCATAAATAATCTCTCCTCTCAGCTTTTAACGTGGTTCAGGTTCTGCACGTTGTACTATTAGTTCACTTTGTAATAATTAAATGTTTTTCTTTTATTCTAATAGAATTTCCCCTAGCTAATAATTTACTAAATTTTTAATCATTCTAATAGCAACTTGATTTTAATCTCATCTTTTAGATTGTATTTTTGTTTTCTCGTGCTAGAATAATACTAGTAACTAAATAGAAAAGGAATTCACTATGGTTATTAATCAATTTAACCAAGAAATCGGAGAAAGATTGGAACATTTTACTGCTGGCCAAATGCCTGATGTTCAATTATTAGAGGGGCGCTACTGCACTGTCGAACACCTTAATGCCAAGAAACACTTTGAAGACATTTTAGATTTCTACTATACCAATGCTGTAGCCTCGGACTGGACCTATATGTTTGATGAGCCTTTTAGCTCTAAAGAAGCTGTGCGTCAGCGTTTGCAGGAGTATGAAGAGTCGCAAAATCCTTATTTCTTTGCCATTCGTGATAAACTGTCGGGTAAGGTTCTAGGGACTTTCTCACTCATGCGTATTGATCCCAAGAACTGCGTGTTGGAGATGGGGCGCGTGATTTATGCAGCAGCTTTGCAAAAGACGCGAGCAGCAACAGAAGCCCAGTACTTGGTGATGAAGTATGTCTTTGAAGACTTGCAGTATCGCCGTTATGAGTGGAAATGTGACAGTCTCAATAAACCGTCCTCCAATGCTGCTAAACGCTTAGGTTTCATCTATGAAGGCACTTTTCGCAATCATGTGGTTTATAAAGGGCGGACACGCGATACCGACTGGCTGTCTGTTATTGATAGTGACTGGCCTAGACTGAAAGGGCGTTTTGAAAAATGGCTGGCGCCTGATAATTTTGATGAAGAGAGACAGCAGATTAAGTCTTTGAAAGATTTTTAACTAAAAGGTCTTGGTATTTTTGACAAATGGCAGAAAAGAACTCAGCCGCTGCTATTTAAACCTTTTTAAATGCCAGCAGTCATGATACAATAAATAAGACTAATTTTAAGGATGGAAATCGTGATAAAAACCTTTTTTTCATACATAAAACGTCTTCTGCTGGTGACTGTCTTATATTTTATCTGTTTAGGTTTGGGTGTACTTTTGAACATGCTGGTCGGTCATAATGCCAATATGTTTTATGCACCGGCTTTTGCAGCGGTTTTTGGCGGCATTATTTATTTTGGGCGCATGCTTAGTGAGAAATCTTTTGGTTTTATCACCTTGACTGCCTGCTTATTGTCGCTTTTCTTTTGGCGCAGCGGGCATTTTGCAGGAACGGTGATTCCTTATATTTTGTTTGGTCTTTTGGCAGATGTAATGGCCTCTTGGGGACGCTATCAAGATAGGTTAAAAAATGCTTTGTCCTTTATCATCTTTTCTTTTACAAGCTCAGGTCCTATCTTTTTCATGTGGTTGGCTCCTAAGGCCTACAAAGCCAGTCTTTTAGCGCGTGGGAAAGATCAAGCTTATATTGACAATGTTATGCTGGAACCTCGGGTGAGTATTATTCTTTGGTTTATTGTTTCTATTTTGGCAGGCTCTTTGTTAGGAATTTTTCTTGCTCAAAAGCTCTTGATTAAACGAAATCAAGAGTGAGTTGGATGGAGGACTTTGGCTAATCGTTTAAGTTTTTCTTGCTATGAGCAAAGATAATGAGAGAAATTCACGCGCAATGCGTGTTTTTTTTGTATAATAGGAGAAGCAGTAAAAAAGAAAGCAATACTATGAATATTCAACAATTACGCTATGTGGTTGCCATTGCTAACAGCGGAACCTTTCGCGAAGCAGCCAATAAACTATTTGTCAGTCAGCCTAGTTTGTCTGTAGCTATTAAAGATTTAGAGCAAGAATTAGGTTTCCAGATTTTTACACGCACGACTACAGGTGCGGTTCTGACCAGTCAGGGCATGACTTTTTATGAGCGGGCTCTTGAAGTCGTACGAAGTTTTGATAGCTTTGAAAACCGCTACCTTAATGCTTCAGAATTGGGGAAACAGTTTTCGATTGCCAGTCAGCACTATGATTTTTTGCCACCGTTGATTACGGCCTTTTCAGAGCGTTATCCGGACTATAAGGATTTTCGAATCTTTGAAACAACAACTATTCAGATTTTAGATGAAGTGGCTAAAGGGCATTCTGAGATTGGAATTATCTACCTTAATCGCCAAAACAGTAAGGGTATCCTGCAGAATATGGATAAACTTGGACTTGAATCGGTAGATTTGATTCCATTTAGGACACATATTTATCTGCGTAAAGGGCATCCGCTGGCGCAAAAAGAGAGCCTAGTCATGGAGGATCTGGCTGATTTGCCTACAGTGCGTTTTACGCAGGAAAAAGATGACTACCTCTACTATTCAGAAAATTTTGTGGACACATCGGACTCGTCGCTTATGTTCAATGTTACTGACCGTGCCACTCTCAATGGTATTTTAGAACGGACAGATGCTTATGCTACCGGCTCAGGTTTCTTAGACAGTCAGTCTGTTAACGGCATTACGGTTATTCCTTTGGAGGATAATCTGGACAACCGTATGGTTTATGTGCGCCGCAAGGGCATTGCGCTGTCTTCATGTGCCCTTAAGTTTGTTAACGTTATGTTTGATTATTTTGAAACCTATAAACCTTAAGGGGATACTATGCGAAAATATACTATTTTTATAAGCATTTTTATCCTTATTGTTTTGGATCAGCTGTCCAAGTGGTGGGTAGTTGCCAATATCAGGCTGAATCAGGTCATTGCTGCTGTCCCCAATCTTTTTAGTTTGACTTATTTGCGTAATTATGGCGCAGCTTTCTCAATTTTGCAGAATCAGCAATGGTTTTTCACTCTTATCACTTTGACAGTTATAGGTGCAGCAGTTTTTTACCTTATCAGGCGTTATAAAGAAAGCCTGTGGCTGGTTATGGCGCTGAGCCTTATCATTGCGGGAGGTTTGGGAAACTTTTTGGATCGTTTGCGTCTTGGTTATGTCGTAGATATGATTCATCTGGATTTTATGGATTTTGCAGTTTTTAACGTAGCGGACTCTTATCTAACGGTCGGAGTTGCGCTTCTTATTCTTATCTTATGGAAGGAAGACGATGGAAGTCATCATTAAAGAGACAGGCGCTCGTCTGGATAAGGCTCTGGCTTGTTTGACAGATTTATCTCGCAGTCAGGCGAAAGATGCTATTAAGGCTGGTCAGATTTTGGTCAATGGCAAAGCTGAAAAGGCTAAGTACACTGTTAAGGCAGGTGATGTCATCAGCTATGAACTGCCCCAGGCAGAATCGCTCAGTTATGAAGCAGAAGCGATACCGTTAGATATTATCTATGAAGATGACGATGTGGCAGTTGTTAATAAACCGCAGGGCATGGTGGTACATCCATCTGCAGGACACCGCTCAGCTACCTTGGTCAATGCTCTTATGTATCATATTAAAGATTTATCAACTATTAATGGCGTTATTCGTCCAGGGATTGTTCACCGTATTGATAAAGACACGTCAGGGCTGCTTATGATTGCTAAAAATGATAAGGCCCACCAAGCTTTAGCGGCTGAACTAAAGGATAAAAAATCGCTGCGCCAGTACTTAGCCATCGTTCATGGGAATCTCCCCAACGATCGGGGAGTCATTGAAGCTCCTATCGGACGCAGTGAGAAGGATCGCAAAAAGCAGGCTGTGACTGCAAAAGGCAAACCAGCTGTCACACACTTTCAGGTTTTGGAACGTTTTGGGGACTACACGCTGGTTGAGCTGACATTAGAGACTGGCAGAACCCATCAGATTCGTGTGCATATGGCTTATATTGGTCATCCTCTAGCAGGTGATCCTCTTTACGGTCCGCGAAAAACCTTATCTGGGCAAGGGCAGTTTCTGCATGCAAAAACACTGGGGTTTACTCACCCTAAGACTGGGGAGACACTGAGTTTTACAGCAGAAGCGCCAGCCCTTTTTCAAGAAACCCTCGAAAAGCTCAGAAATAAGAGACCATAGCAAAAGACGAACGTTAATCAAAAAAGTTCCAGTCCTGTTAGCTTTTTCTTCTTGTTTTTTGGACTGGTTTTTGGTACAATAGGAAAAACTAAATAGTTCCTTTAAAAGTATGTCCAGAGAGGCAGGCAAGGAGTCAGTATAAGTGCAAAGCGTGGGCGGTTTTGCATACTTTTATAGTATCTCCTTGGTCAAAGGAGATTTTTTTATGCCCATAGAAAGGTTCTTTTTATGAAAAAAAAGGAAATCGTTGATGACGTAACAGTTAAACGTGCCATTACACGAATTACCTATGAAATTATTGAGCGCAATAAAAATCTTGATAACATTGTGCTGGCAGGTATCAAAACACGTGGTGTCTACATTGCAAAGCGCATTCAAGACCGTCTCAAACAGCTTGAAAACCTTGATGTTCCGCTTGGCGAGTTAGATACCAAGGCTTTTCGTGATGATATTAAGACTGATGAAAATACAACCGCGATGCCGGTTGATGTCAGCGGAAAAGATATCATTTTGGTTGATGATGTGCTCTATACAGGCCGTACGATTCGAGCGGCTATTGATAATGTTGTCAGTCTTGGACGCCCAAGTCGAGTAAGTTTAGCGGTTCTTGTGGATCGCGGGCATCGTGAGCTTCCCATTCGTGCGGACTATGTTGGGAAAAACATTCCAACCAGCGAGAGTGAGGAAATTGAGGTGCATGTGTCAGAAATAGATGGCGAAGATTCTGTTTCCATCATCAATCCTGACTAGAGCTTAAAAAAGCAGCAGTTTGAACTATAAAAGCTCTGCTATTTTTCCAAAATTCTACTTAGAAAGTGATCTTTGACAATCGTGAATGATGTGAAATATGATGTTAATGACAGACCAAAGGCGGGGATGCTTTTAGGGCTGTCTTTCCAACACCTTTTTGCTATGTTTGGCTCGACAGTGCTTGTGCCGATCTTAGTTGGCATTGATCCAGCTGTTGCTCTGCTTTCTTCAGGGCTTGGGACGCTGGCTCATTTGAGTGTGACCAAGTATAAGATTCCAGCTTATATGGGTTCTAGCTTTGCCTATATTGCTGCTATGCAGATGCTTATGAAATCAGATGGGATTGCGGCTGTGGCTCAAGGAGCTGTTACAGGCGGCTTGGTTTATCTGATTGTTGCTTTGCTTGTTCGTTTTGTAGGCAATGAATGGATTGATAAAATTCTGCCGCCGATTGTGGTTGGTCCCATTGTTATGGTTATCGGCCTTAGTTTAGCTTCAACAGCGGTTAATGACGTCATGTATGATGCAGCCGGCAATTATAGCTTGACTTATCTTCTTATCGGTTTGGTTACCTTGTTGGCCGTTGTCTTTTTTAATATTTTTGGTAAAGGAATTGTTGGTGTCATTCCAATTCTTCTGGGCTTGATTGTAGGCTATATATTTGCTCTTTTGGTTGGTCTCATAACAGGTCAGGATATTGTCAGCTTTACAGGTGTTTCTTCGGCAAAATGGCTGAGCCTGCCGTCTGTCGAGATTCCTTTTCTGACTTATGGTTTGAGATTTTATCCCAGTGCTGTTTTGACTATGGCACCAATCGCTTTTGTTACAATGACCGAGCATTTCGGACACATCATGGTACTTAATAGTCTGACGGAACGTGATTATTTCAAGGATCCGGGACTTGATCAGACTTTGACTGGAGATGGTCTGGCTCAGATTATCGCCGGTTTCATCGGTGCCCCTCCTGTAACATCTTATGGTGAAAATATCGGGGTTATGGCACTGAACAAAATTTATTCTGTTTATGTCATTGCAGGTGCGGCTGTTATTGCAGTTGTGCTTAGCTTTGTTGGAAAAATCTCTGCTCTTATCCAATCTATTCCAACGCCAGTTATTGGCGGGATTTCTATTGCTCTCTTTGGTGTTATCGCTTCAAGCGGTTTGAAAATCCTAATTGAAAACAAGGTTGATATGGATAAGAAGAAAAATCTCCTGATTGCTTCGGTTATTCTTGTTTCAGGAATTGGCGGGCTGATGCTTGAAATTGAAGGATTGCAAATTTCAGGCGTTGCCTTCTCAACCCTGCTTGGTATTATTCTTTATCAGCTTCTTCCTGAGGGCAAGTAGAAGCGTCAGCTATTTATCATAAAAAAGGAACTGCTTATGGCTATCACAAACGGTATGGTCTCTCTAAAACACTTGGTAACGATGGAGACTCTGTCTAATGAAGAAGTGCTGGGTTTGATTGAGCGTGGCTTGGCTTTTAAAAAAAAGCAGGCTGATTTCAAGCTTGAACGTCAGTATTTTGCGGCTAATCTCTTTTTTGAAAATTCGACACGAACGCATAAGTCTTTTGAAGTGGCCGAAAAAAAACTGGGACTTGATGTTATTGAGTTTGATGCGGGAACCAGCTCGGTCAACAAGGGAGAGACGCTCTACGATACCATTTTGACCATGTCAGCTTTGGGCATCGATATTTGTGTGGTGCGCCACCCAGATGTTGACTATTATAAGGAATTGATTGATTCCAGAACGATTCAGACAGCTATTGTCAATGGCGGTGATGGTTCCGGTCAGCACCCCAGTCAGTGTCTCTTGGATCTCATGACTATCTATGATGAATTTGGTCATTTTGATAATCTCAAGGTCTGCATTGCAGGAGACATTACGCATTCGCGGGTAGCTAAATCCAATATGCAAATTCTTAAACGCCTAGGAGCTCAGCTTTATTTTGCTGGGCCTAAGGAATGGTATTCTCACGACTTTGATGTTTATGGAAAGTATGTGGCCATTGATGACATTGTAGATACCGTTGATGTCCTTATGCTTTTGCGCGTACAGCATGAGCGCCATGATAGTGAAGGCAGTTTTTCCAAGGAAGGCTACCATAATTTGTACGGGCTTACGCAGGAACGCTACAGTCGGCTTAAAAGCTCTGCTATTATCATGCATCCTGCACCAGTCAATCGTGACGTAGAGATTGCAGATCAATTGGTAGAAGCGCCGCAAGCACGCATTGTCAGACAGATGCAAAATGGTGTTTTTGTCCGTATGGCCATTTTAGAGGCTGTGCTCAATGGCAAGGTCTAAGTACAGATAAGCGAACGTTAAAGGAGCCCTGTGAGGCTTCCACGAGGAGAAAATAATGACAAAACGACTACTTATTTTAGAAGATGGAACAATTTTTGAAGGACAAAGCTTTGGGGCTGAACTTGATGTTACAGGTGAAATTGTCTTTAATACAGGGATGACTGGCTATCAAGAGTCCATTACGGATCAGTCCTACAACGGTCAAATTCTGACCTTCACTTATCCGCTTGTCGGCAACTATGGTGTCAATCGTGATGATTATGAATCCATTACGCCGACCTGCAAGGGAGTGGTTGTCTCAGAAAATGCGCGCCGTGCAAGCAACTGGCGCAATCAGATGACTTTGGACGACTTTTTGAAGGCTAAGAATATTCCAGGAATTTCAGGAATTGATACGCGAGCTTTGACCAAGATTATTCGTCAGCACGGTACCATGAAAGCAACTTTAGCAACTGAAGGTGACAACATTGAGCACTTACAGGATCAACTGCGCGCAACAGTCTTACCAACGAATAATATCGAGCAAGTATCAACCAAAACGGCTTACCCAGCACCTGGTATTGGCAAAAATATTATTCTCGTTGATTTTGGTCTCAAGCATTCGATTTTACGTGAATTTTCAAAGCGTAACTGCAATGTGACTGTTGTGCCGCATACAACGACAGCAGAGGAAATTTTGCACCTCAATCCGGATGGTGTTATGCTGTCAAACGGTCCTGGGAATCCAGAGGATGTTCCTGAAGCTTTGGAGATGATTCGCGGCGTGCAGGGTAAGATTCCAATTTTTGGTATCTGTATGGGGCATCAGCTTTTCAGCCTTGCCAATGGGGCAACAACCTACAAGATGAAGTTTGGGCACCGTGGTTTCAATCATGCGGTGCGTGAGATTGCGACAGGACGTGTTGATTTCACCAGTCAAAACCACGGCTATGCGGTTAATCGTGAGACGCTGCCAGAGTGTCTCATGGTAACGCACGAAGAAATCAATGACAAGTCAGTTGAAGGGGTTCGCCACCGCCATTTTCCAGCTTTCTCGGTTCAGTTTCACCCAGACGCTGCACCAGGACCGCATGATGCCAGTTACCTCTTTGATGAGTTCTTGGAATTGATTGATGCTTTTCAATTGGAGTCTGCTAAGTGATACTAAAGTATCTACTTAGCAGACGCTGGTTGCTAGAGCGACTAGCTACTCTACTTACTAATTGTTTTGAAAAATTATTATCGAATTTTTCAAAACAGTGTCGCATTAGATTTTCTAATGGTGCTAAAGCCTCTATTTAGAGGACAGCAGCTTCTATAGAAGCTGTTTGGCAAAACACCGCAATCTTCAACTGCTAAACGATTTAATGTCGTCCAGAGAGACGACGAATGAAGAAAGGAGAAGATACAAGTAAGTTCACAAAAGTGAACACGCCTACGAGGTTTTGGAAAAAGATAAATGTCTCCTAGATGCTTTGCATCAGTGTCGCATTTCCTATTTTCCTGTACCTCGCTTAACGGCGTTTGTATCATAATTTATGCCTAAACGTACGGATATTAAAAAAATTATGGTGATTGGTTCTGGTCCTATTATCATTGGTCAGGCGGCTGAGTTTGACTATGCGGGGACTCAAGCCTGTCTTGCCTTGAAAGAAGAGGGCTACAGTGTTGTCCTTGTTAACTCAAATCCTGCAACCATTATGACGGATAAGGAAATTGCAGATAAGGTTTATATTGAGCCGATTACCGCTGAATTTGTAACGCGAATTTTAAGAAAAGAACGCCCAGATGCCTTACTGCCAACCCTTGGCGGGCAGACAGGTCTTAATATGGCCATGGAATTGTCAAAGGCTGGTATTCTTGATGAGCTGGGTGTTGAGCTTTTGGGAACCAAGCTGTCAGCTATTGATCAGGCTGAAGACCGTGACCTTTTCAAACAATTAATGGAAGATTTAAAGCAGCCAATCCCTGAGTCTGATATTGTCAATACGGTTGATGAAGCGATAGCATTTGCTGCTGAAATCGGCTATCCAGTGATTGTTCGCCCTGCCTTTACTCTTGGCGGAACCGGTGGCGGTATGTGTGCCAATGAGGCAGAGCTGCGTGAAATTGCCGAAAACGGGTTGAAACTGTCACCTGTAACGCAATGTTTGATTGAACGCTCTATTGCTGGTTTCAAGGAAATCGAATACGAAGTCATGCGAGACAGTGCTGACAATGCTCTAGTTGTTTGTAACATGGAAAACTTTGACCCCGTTGGTATTCATACTGGAGATTCTATCGTTTTTGCACCGACGCAGACACTGTCAGATATTGAAAACCAAATGCTGCGCGATGCTAGTTTGAAAATTATTCGCGCGCTTAAAATCGAAGGCGGCTGTAATGTTCAGCTTGCCCTTGATCCAAACAGCTTCAAATATTATGTCATTGAAGTTAATCCACGGGTATCCCGTTCTTCAGCTCTGGCTTCAAAAGCAACAGGTTACCCTATTGCCAAGCTGGCAGCTAAAATTGCAGTTGGTCTGACCCTTGATGAAATGATTAATCCTGTTACAGGAACGACTTATGCAATGTTTGAGCCAGCGCTGGACTATGTGGTGGCTAAGATTCCGCGTTTTCCATTTGACAAGTTCGAGCACGGTGAGCGCCGCCTTGGTACACAGATGAAGGCAACTGGTGAAGTCATGGCTATTGGCCGCAATATCGAAGAAAGTCTTCTCAAAGCTTGCCGTTCTCTCGAAATCGGTGTTTATCATAATGAAATGGCAGAGCTGGCAGACAGCAGTGATGATGCTCTTGTTGAAAAAATTGTCAAAGCGCAGGATGACCGACTCTTTTACCTGTCAGAAGCTATTCGTCGTGGTTATACCGTAGAAGAATTAGCAGAGCTGACTAAGATTGATATTTTCTTCCTTGATAAACTGCTGCATATTTTTGAGATGGAACAAGCACTGGCAGCTAACAGTGGTGACCTTGATATTCTCAAAGAAGCTAAGCGCAATGGCTTTTCTGATCGAAAAATAGCAGAGCTTTGGAAAATCAGTCCCGACCAAGTTCGTGCTTTCCGTACAGAGCATAACATTATCCCAGTCTATAAGATGGTAGATACCTGTGCTGCTGAGTTTGAATCAACAACGCCTTACTTCTATTCAACTTACGAGTGGGAAAATGAGTCCATCAAATCAGACAAGGAATCCGTCATTGTCATTGGTTCAGGACCTATCCGTATTGGTCAGGGTGTCGAATTTGACTACGCAACGGTACATTCAGTTAAAGCTATTCAAGCTGCGGGTTACGAAGCTATTATCATGAATTCAAATCCTGAAACTGTTTCAACAGACTTTTCCGTATCTGATAAGCTCTATTTTGAGCCTTTGACTTTTGAAGATGTTATGAATGTCATTGAGCTTGAACAGCCTAAGGGAGTTATCGTTCAATTCGGCGGTCAAACAGCCATCAACTTGGCTGAACCCTTGTCAAAAGCTGGTGTGACCATTTTAGGAACTCAGGTGGCTGACCTTGACCGTGCTGAAGACCGTGACCTTTTTGAAAAAGCATTGAAAGATCTAGAAATCCCTCAGCCGCCGGGACAAACGGCAACCAATGAAGAAGAAGCCCTTGAAGCTGCTCGAAAGATTGGTTTCCCAGTCCTTGTTCGCCCCTCTTACGTTTTGGGTGGACGTGCTATGGAAATCGTTGAAAATGAGGATGATTTGCGTTCTTACATGCGAACTGCCGTAAAGGCCAGCCCAGAACACCCAGTTCTTGTGGATTCTTATATTGTTGGGCGTGAATGCGAAGTTGATGCTATTTCTGATGGCAAAAATGTCCTTATTCCAGGCATCATGGAGCATATTGAACGTGCAGGTGTGCACTCAGGTGACTCTATGGCGGTTTACCCACCACAAACCCTGTCTAAACAAATTCAAGCAACCATTGCTGACTATACCAAACGCTTGGCTATCGGACTTAACTGTATTGGCATGATGAATATCCAATTTGTTATTAAAGACGAAACGGTTTATGTCATTGAAGTTAATCCACGTGCCAGCCGTACCGTTCCATTTTTATCTAAAGTAACAGATATCCCAATGGCACAGGTAGCGACTAACTTGATTCTTGGTAAATCTTTAGCAGAGCAAGGCTATCAGGATGGATTGTTTCCAGAAAGTCAGCATGTTCATGTTAAGGCGCCAGTATTCTCTTTTACCAAGTTAGCTAAAGTAGACAGCCTTTTAGGCCCTGAAATGAAATCAACAGGTGAAGTTATGGGGACAGATGCGACCCTTGAAAAAGCGCTCTATAAAGCGTTTGAGGCTAGTTATCTTCATCTGCCAGCCTTTGGTAATGTCATCTTTACCATTCATGATGATACTAAAGAAGAAGCTCTTGATCTGGCTCGCCGTTTTGAGGCAGTTGGTTATGGAATTTATGCAACGGCAGGCACAGCTAAATTCCTGACAGAGCATGGTGTCAATGCAGTGCTGGTCAATAAACTTGGAGAAGATGATGCTAATGATATCCCTGCCCTAGTTCGCACAGGTAAGGCGCAGGCTATTGTCAATACAGTTGGTAATAAACGTACCTATGACGAAGACGGAGCGGCTATTCGAAGTTCTGCTATTGAAGCAGGAATCCCTCTCTTTACAGCTCTTGATACAGCTGATGCTATGGTAAAAGTTCTTGAAAGCCGAAGCTTTACGACACAAGCTATCTAATATCTATGAGGCGGACAAAAGTCCTGCCTTTTTTATTAGGACTGTCTGGTCTGCTCATTTTAAGCTACTCTCATTAAAAACTTTAGCACTCTCAATCATTGGTGGTGGAAATGATTTATCTTGATTTCTTAAAATCTGTTAAACTGTTAGAGTGAAAAATAAAGCAGGTTAAGCTTGTACAAAATCGCTATAGAGAGGGAATATTTCAGGTTGACATCTCAAAAGAAAAATTGTTGATTAAATCATTTTCTTTTCCTGCAAAACTATTTTTCTTGTTTTTTTGTTTTTTATTTGACAGGTTTATGAAAAGGTTTTACAATATGTATTGTGTCAATGATACAACAACTGTCTAGCTTACAAAACTGTAAGTTTTACAGAGATTAAATTTGCTACAATAAGTTTATGAAAATGATACTGCTGTGATTATTTCAAAAACTAAAGAGTATAACGACTGCTGTGACTCATAGATAGCTTTTGTCTGATTTAGTCTGCTGTTGATTTTTACAGTGAAGCACTTCATTTGCTGCAAAGCCAGAGGTGCAGGGCATAAAAATAATTGCTCAGCTATTACCATTTTAAATATTAACGGATATAAGGAGAAGCATATGTTTAAGAGGAAAAACAAAGAACATGTAAAGACTAAAAAGACTTGGTCTGGAAAGAAAAAGTTAGGTTTTGGAGTTCTAGCTGTTCTGATTTTAGGAGCATGCTATCTTTATTTGTCTAGTCAAATAGGAGGCTCCGCAAAAGTAGAAAAAGGTTATACAAGTAGCGTTGTCAAACGTGGCAATATTGCTTCTTCAACGTTATTGACAGGATCGGTAAAACCTTTATCTGAACAGTATGTTTATTATGATAGTAGCAAGGGATCTAATGCAACGGTATCAGTTAATGTTGGCGATCATGTAACTGCCGGTCAGCAACTGGTTCAATATGACAGTACGGTGGCTCAAGCTGATTATGATACAGCTGTCCGTGCACAAAATAAAGCTGCGCGTGATTTAGAAGATTTCAAAAAAACAGGAGTAGCCACAACTGATGCAGAGACGGGAGAGACCGTCTATGTAAAATCTGGGACTACCTATGATCAGCAGCTGCAAAGTCTCAATGATGCTCTTGCAGATGCTCAGGCAGCGGTCGCTAAAGCTCAAACAGTGCTTAACCAAACGATGGTTCTAAGCGATGTATCTGGTACAGTTGTTGAGGTTAATAATGATGTTGATCCCTCATCAAAAGAAAGTCAAACCTTGGTTCATGTCACCAGCGAAGGACAGCTGCAGGTTCAAGGAACCTTGACAGAGTATGATTTGGCTAATGTTTCTACTGGTCAAGAAGTAACGATTACTTCAAAGGTTTATCCAGATAAAACGTGGAAAGGAACCATTAGTTCCATCTCGAACTACCCTAACAAGAAAGAGACAGGCAGTACAGACGGTTCGTCAACTGGAAAGAACAATAGTGCCGCAACCTACGATTATAAGGTTGATATTACCAGTGATCTTGGAGACTTGAAACAAGGCTTCACCGTCTCAGTCCAAGTGGATAATACTAGTGAAGCTCTGTTAGTACCAATCAGTTCGGTTGTCAACAAAGGAAATAAAAACTATGTCTGGGTTTACGATAAGAAAAGTAAAAAAGTAACCAAGACAGAGGTAACTATTGGAAATGCTGATGCCAGCCATCAAGCAGTTTCAACAGGGTTAAATGAAGGTCAGTCTGTTATCACAAATCCTGACAGTCAGCTAGTTGATGGTGACAAAGTTTCGGATGTAACTGCCGCTAAAGAATAGGGGTGAGGGACATGACTGAAAATCAAAAAGTTCTGATGACTCTGCAAGGCATTACTAAATCTTACCGTAATGGTGAAGAAGAACTGCAGGTTCTCAAAGGAATTGATTTGACTGTTTACAAAGGTGAATTTTTAGCCATCATGGGGCCATCTGGTTCTGGTAAATCAACCCTGATGAATATTATCGGGCTTTTGGATAAGCCCAGCGAAGGTGCTTATGAACTGTCAGGAACAGCTGTTGAAGAGCTGAGTGACAATGATTTGGCTCACGTTAGAAACGAAGAAATTGGTTTTGTTTTTCAGCAGTTCTTTTTGCTGTCAAAACTATCTGCTCAGGAAAATGTTGAGCTGCCATTGGTTTATGCGGGTGTCGGGGCTGGTGAGCGCCGCAAATTAGCTCAGCAGTTTTTAGAAAAGGTGGAACTCGGTCAGCGGATTAAGCACCGCCCTTCAGAATTATCTGGTGGACAAAAACAGCGGGTAGCTATTGCTCGCGCCTTGGTCAATGATCCAGCGATTATCTTAGCTGACGAACCAACAGGAGCATTGGATACCAAGACAGGTAATCAGATTATGGAATTGCTGACTCAGCTCAATCGCGAAGGTAAGACTATCATCATGGTTACCCATGAGCCTGAGATAGCCGATTATGCTACTCGTAAAATTGTCATCCGTGATGGCGAAATTACTTTGGATACGACTGACAGTGTCCGTATTGACTAGAGGAGGTTTTTTATGCAAAATTTTAAATTCGCCTTTAGTTCAGTTATGGGGCATAAAATGCGGTCATTTTTGACCATGCTTGGTGTTATTATTGGTGTAACAGCGGTGTCTGTTATTATGGCTATGGGAACTGGTATGAGTAAGTTCATTACCAAACTGGCGACAGAGTATCAGCATGATGTTCAGATTTACTATAAATCAGGTTCTAGCTCGGACGAGGAAGAAAGTGGAGATTATTCTTTATCAAAGGATGCTCCTAAAGTTAAGGACGAGTGGCTGCAGCAAATTGTCAAGCAAGTGGATGGTATTGACAACTACTATGTGACTAATTCAACCACTTCAAACATTTCCTATGGCAATAAAACGGGTAAGCAAATTGCAATTACGGGTGCCAGCCAGAATTTCTTCGGTGTCAAAAAATATAAAATCATAGCAGGCCGTCAATTGAATCAAAGCGACTATCAGCAGTTTTCGCGTTTTATTATGATTGATACCATGTTAGCTCAAAAGCTTTTTAACAGTCCAGAAGATGCACTCAATCAAATCGTTGAAGTAGGCTCTAAAAGTTATCGTATTGTAGGTGTTTACAAAGATCCAAATGCCGGAACTTCCAGCTATGGAACAGAGTCAGATGGTAATGCTATCTTAGCAAACACACAATTATCTTCTGAATTTGGTGTTGATGAGATTTCTTCTATTTATGTCCATGTTCCTAATGCTGTTGATTCTTCTCAGGCAGGTAAGCAGGCTGCAGCTCTTTTGACCAAACTATCTGGTGCTACCGACGGAAAGTTTACAATGTTTGATATTGGTCCGATGCTTAAGTCATCCCAATCACAAATCTCTGCTCTTACTTTCTTTATTGGTATTATCGGAGGGACTTCTCTTTTAGTTGGCGGTATTGGTGTGATGAACATCATGTTGGTGTCTGTAACAGAAAGAACACGCGAGATTGGCTTGCGTAAAGCTTTAGGAGCTACCAGACGGAATATACTGACGCAGTTTTTGATTGAATCTGTTGTTCTGACTTTATTAGGCGGTTTTATTGGCTTGTTGCTGGCTTACGGTTTAAGCGGTTTACTTGGCAGTATTTCTGGTCTGGTTAGTCAGATGGGTAAACCGGAGATTTCTCTAAATACCATTCTGGTCAGCATCGGTTTCTCCATGGGAGTAGGTGTTATCTTTGGTCTTCTCCCAGCTAACAAAGCTTCTAAGCTTGATCCAATTGAAGCATTGCGATACGAATAAAAAGAACGTTATCAGGCGTTCTTTTTTGCTATAATGTTTTTATGAACACTATTGTTACGACTTGCCTCAAGCAAAATTTGGCTGTAGTTGCCTATGCCAAATCAATCGCTGAGCAGTATCAGCTGCCTTATGTAGAGCGGCGCAAACAGTCTCTTCGCAGATTAATGCGTCAAAATGACAGCGACGGAGTTCTTATTGTCCATGCGAATGAATTGGTTTACAAAAATAAAAATGAAAGCCAACTTCGCTTTCATCCAGATACAGCTGTCTTGCGGATAAAGGCATCGCATGATCCGCTGGTCGAATTGCTTGGTGCAGGATCAAAATCTATCTTAGATACTACTATGGGATTGGCTAGCGACAGTCTTGTTATGGCAGCAGCTGGGCATAAAGTGACAGCTCTTGAGAGTCAGTTGCTGATTTATCTCATTGTTAGCCAAGGGTTAGCGGCTTATTCTTCAGGCAATGCTGAGCTGGATGCCGCCATGCGGACTGTCAAAACTTATTGTCAGGACAGTTTAGACTATCTCAAGCAGCAGCCAAGTCGGTCGGTGGATATCATCTATTGCGATCCCATGTTTTCAGAAGAAATTGCAGAATCTGCTAACCTTTCTGGCTTGAAGCCTTTGGCAAATAGGAGTTCTATTAGTGAAGACTGGCTAAAAGAAGCTAAACGTGTGGCTTCTGAGGCCATTATTATTAAAGCCCATTTCAGAGATACTATCTTTGAAGATTTGGGCTTTAAACGATATATCCGTCCCAATCAAAAATTTCATTATGGCAAATTACTTCTTTAAGATATACTGATTGTATAGGAAGTAGAACAATAGTTATTGAATTTTAGATATGTTTTTGCTGTCAAGTTTTTTTCTTGACAGCTCCTAAAAATCTGCTATAATAGTCAGAGTAAGTTAATAGCTCTGCTATTGACCTAATAAAAATTAAAAATAGAAAAGAGATTAGCTCAAAAATGGCAGTAAAAATCCGTTTAACTCGTATGGGTTCTAAGAAAAAACCTTTCTACCGTATCAACGTTGCAGATTCGCGCGCACCGCGTGATGGACGTTTCATCGAAACTGTTGGAACTTACAATCCGCTTGTAGCCGAAAACCAAGTGACCCTTAAAGAAGATCGTGTTCTTGACTGGTTGGCTAAAGGAGCACAGCCTTCAGATACTGTTCGTAACATCCTGTCTAAAGCTGGAGTTATGAAAAAATTCCACGAATCAAAATTTTCAAAATAATTTTTAGCCTATGGATACCATTGAAAATCTTATTATCGCCATTGTAAAACCTTTAATATCTCAGCCAGACAACCTGACCATCAAAATCAAAGATGGTTCGGAATTTTTGGAGTACCATCTTGATTTGGATCCGGCTGATATTGGCCGTGTTATTGGAAAAAGAGGCCGTACAATCACAGCGATAAGATCGATTGTCTACTCGGTTCCAACTCAGGGTAAAAAGGTTCGCCTTATTATTGATGAAGCGTGAGAAATGGATTCAAAACCTTTCTTATTGCATTCCAGAGTCAGTATTTTGTTTTTTTACAGGAAAATATTGAAAAAAATCATAAAAATAGTAAAAAACTTATTGACAAGTACCGTTGTTTTCGATAGAATAATAAGGTCTTTGGGGTATAGCCAAGCGGTAAGGCAAGGGACTTTGACTCCCTCATGCGTTGGTTCGAATCCAGCTACCCCAGTTAGTCAATCTTTAAGCAAAAGATTGATGATAAATTACCCGAAGCTCGTTTGGAAATGAAGACAAGATAAGACTAAGGTCTGTCAAGGACGACTGACAACAAGTGAGGGTAGTCAAACAAGGTCCGTTGGTCAAGGGGTTAAGACACCGCCTTTTCACGGCGGTAACACGGGTTCGAATCCCGTACGGACTATGGATTGCCAGTTGTTTAGCAACTGGTTTTTAAATACCCTTTTTGATAAAATAAAAGGCGACCATAAAAAGGATGTGACTATGAATTATTTTAATGTTGGTAAAATTGTCAATACACAGGGACTGCAAGGTGAGTTACGTGTCCTTTCTGTGACCGATTTTACAGAAGAGCGTTTTAAAAAGAAAAGTAAGCTGGCTCTGTTTGATGATAATGATAAGTTTGTCAGAGAAGTAGAAATTGCCAGTCACAGAAAACATAAGAATTTTGATATTATCAAATTCAAAGGGTTTTATCACATCAATGAAGTAGAAAAGTACAAGGGCTGCTCGCTTAAGGTCGCTGAGGACAATCTGACTGATTTGGATGAAGGGGA
Source organism: Streptococcus dentiloxodontae (assembly GCF_053206925.1). Classification (NCBI taxonomy): domain Bacteria; kingdom Bacillati; phylum Bacillota; class Bacilli; order Lactobacillales; family Streptococcaceae; genus Streptococcus; species Streptococcus dentiloxodontae. The sequence continues at coordinate 68,260 of NZ_JBRUHR010000007.1, forward strand.
GTTTTACTATCACGAAATCATTGGATTGGATGTCTATGAAAATAATATCTTAATTGGACAAGTTAAGGAAATTCTGCAGCCTGGAGCTAATGATGTTTGGGTTGTTCAGCGTAAAGGCAAGCGTGATTTGCTCCTGCCTTATATTCCATCTGTTGTGCTCAATGTGGATGCAGCAAGCAAGCGTATAGATGTTGACATTATGGAAGGTCTTGATGATGAAAATTGATATTTTGACGCTCTTTCCGGAAATGTTTGCTCCTTTGGAACATTCTATTGTGGGTAAAGCTCAAGAAAAGGGACTGTTAGACATTACCTACCACAATTTTCGTGAAAATGCTGAGAAGGCGCGTCACGTAGATGATGAGCCCTATGGCGGCGGACAGGGAATGCTCCTGCGAGCACAGCCTATTTTTGACACTATTGAAAACATTAATGCTAAAAATCCACGTGTGATTTTGTTAGATCCTGCAGGTAAACAGTTTAACCAATCATATGCCGAAGAGCTGTCGCAGGAAAGTGAGCTCATTTTTATTTGCGGTCACTATGAGGGGTATGATGAGCGTATTAAAACGCTCATCACAGATGAAGTTTCACTGGGTGATTTCGTACTGACAGGCGGTGAATTAGCAGCTATGACCATGGTGGATGCGACTGTTCGCCTAATTCCTGAAGTCATTGGCAAAGAAGCCAGCCATCAAGAGGATTCTTTTTCATCAGGCCTTTTGGAGTACCCTCAGTACACACGGCCTTACGATTTCCGCGGAATGAAGGTGCCAGATGTGCTTATGAGCGGCCATCATGAGAATATTCGCCGTTGGCGTTTGGAACAAAGCTTGCGCAAGACTTTAGAGCGACGGCCTGATTTGCTGGAGAATTACAGTTTGACTGCTGAAGAAAAGTCAATTCTTCAAGCTATTCAAAAGGAAAAGCAAGAATGAAGCTCGTTTTTTGGCGCGGTTTGGAGCAAGACGCAAGTTTTTAAAGCAGATAAGTAAGACAATTCACAAGCTGATCAAGACTTGGATAACTGAGTAGAGTTCATTCAGAAAAAAGCAAGTATTATAAAATATTATATCGAAAAATGGCAATAGAAGAGGAGAGATAGAATGTCTGAACAAAAAATAACTGATATTACGATTATTGGAGGTGGGCCAGTAGGGCTTTGGGCGGCTTTTTACGCTGGCCTGCGCGGAATGACTGTTAAAATCATAGAAAGTTTGTCTGAACTTGGCGGTCAACCAGCAGTGCTTTATCCTGAAAAGAAAATTTATGATATTCCTGCCTACCCTGTTTTAACAGGTGCAGAACTGACGGATAATCTGTTAGAGCAAATTAAGCGTTTTGAAGACCGTATCGAAATTTGTCTTAAAGAGGAAGTGCTGACCTTTGACAAAGAAAATGATATTTTCACCATTCAAACAACAAAGGCACAGCATTTATCTAAAACAATCGTTATTGCTTGTGGCAATGGAGCTTTTGCACCTCGCCCTTTGGGACTGGACAATGAAACCGACTTTGCAGACAATAATCTTTTTTACAATGTTCACAAGTTGGAACAATTTGCAGATCAGAAAGTTGTTATTGCTGGTGGCGGTGATTCGGCAGTTGACTGGGCCAATCATTTAGATGGCATTGCTAAAAGTGTGACCCTTATTCACCGCCGTGATGCTTTTCGTGCTCATGAACACAGTGTTGAGTTATTGCAGCAGTCAGGTGTTAGGATTCTGACACCTTACGTCCCTCTTGAACTTACTGGTGAAAATGGCAGAGCTTCTAAATTGACTATTCAAAAAGTGAAATCGGATGAAACTATCGAATTGGATTTGGATGCTCTGATTGTCAGCTTTGGTTTTTCAACCAATAACAAGAATCTTAAAAATTGGAATATTGATTACAAACGCTCCAGCATTAATGTCTCTCCTCGTTTTGAAACATCACAGTCTGGTATTTATGCTATCGGTGATGCGGCGGCTTATGATGGTAAAATTGATTTGATTGCAACAGGGTTTGGAGAAGCTCCGACAGCTATCAACCAAGCTATACACTATATTGATCCAGAAGGGAAAAACCGTCCAGTGCATTCAACCTCACTTATCGAAGAATGATAACAAGTGAGACATAGTCGTAAGTCGCTGAAAACAGCTGATACTAGATTTTTAATTCATGTTATTAGCCTAAAATGCTCCATTTCAGAGCGCTTAACGCAAGCTTGGTCTGTTCTGTTTTTTCTGATTTCAATCGTTTTGTCTGTTATTTCTGATATCCTTCAAAGGAGGCTGGGCTTTTGTTCCGGCCTTTTAGTTAAAATTTCAAAAACAAGCAGAAAATGTTTTTTAGATCCCAACTTGGAAGCAAAAATAAACAGCAGCAAAATGCTTGATATTACAAAACTAAGAGACAAGAAGCTTTCTGCATAAAAGACAGAAGATGAATTTAAATCCAACTAACTCTCGTTAAGAGAACCTGATAAAAGAAGGGAGTGCCGTCCCTTTTTTCACTACTTAAAAAATGCTATAATACTATTATGACTAAAACAAGAAAAACTCAAAAAGGACGCGGCAAACGGCGTCTGACTAAGGCAGAATTGGAAAGACAAAAAGCGATGAAGCGTATGCTTTGGTCCTTCTTTTTTGCGTTACTCTTATTTTTTGCAGGCTTTAAACTAGGTGTATTTGGAGTAGCACTCTATAATTTTATCCGCCTTTTTGTCGGCAGTCTGGCTTATCTTTTTATTGCTGCCCTTCTCGTTTATCTGTTTGCTTTTAAATGGCTGCGTAGGCAGGAGAATTGTATAGCTGGCTTTAGCTTGGTCTTTTTGGGTCTGCTTCTGGAATACCATGCTTATCTTTTTTCCTTGGAACGTATGAAAGACGTAGCTGTTTTTTCTGGAACATTGGATTTGCTTTTTAATGAATTTCTCAATGGCCAAGTAGCTCGGTTTACTGGCGGTGGTATGCTGGGAGCGCTTTTTTATTTGCCAACCTCCTTTCTTTTTGCCAACATTGGAACCTTCTTGATTGGCGGTCTTATTATCTTGTTTGGGCTCTTTCTTATGAGTCCATGGGATATTATGGATATTACCGATTATCTGCGTGATGCTTTTTCGCGTTTTTCGGAAAAAAGAGCTGAACGCTCTGCTATTCGCCAAGAGAAAAAAGAAGCACAGCGTCTTCAAAAAGAACAAGAAGAAGCGGCGCATGTACAATCAGAGTCTTCAAACAGTCCAATGGTGGATGAAGAAACAGGTGAGATTTTAGAAGAAGCTACCAAGGCCGATTCTGACGTTAAGAATGCTTATCCTGAACCTGAAATTTTGTCTTATGAGCCTTTTTATGAAAACGAAAATTATCAGGAACAAGTGCCTCTTTCTCACGAAAATTTAGAGGCAAATCCTAGTTACCTGCCAGACTTTGAGGATAGTTTTGCTCAGTCTTACAATGGTCCAATCTATGAACAAGAGGCTCCTGAAGAAATCGTTTATGATATGACAGAAGATGAAACAGACGATTCGGTTGAAGTGAACTTTACCCCCAAACGAACTCTGCTTTATCAGTTGCCATCAATTGATTTATTTGCCCCTGAAAAACCTAAAAGTCAGACTAAGGAAAAAAATCTTGTCCGCAAAAATATTAAAATTTTGGAAGATACTTTCAAGAGCTTTAATATTAATGTCAAAGTTGAAAGGGCTGAAATCGGGCCATCAGTTACCAAGTATGAAGTTAAACCAGCTGTTGGTGTCCGTGTCAATCGTATTTCCAATTTGGCTGACGACTTAGCCTTGGCTCTAGCAGCTAATGATGTTCGGATTGAGGCACCAATTCCAGGGAAATCCCTGGTAGGGATTGAAGTTCCTAACTCTGAAATTGCAACAGTATCTTTTCGTGAACTTTGGGAACAGGCACAAACAGATCCCGATAAATTGCTAGAAGTGCCTCTTGGAAAAGCCGTTAATGGAACAGCACGCAGCTTTGATTTGGCTCGCATGCCTCATTTATTGGTGGCTGGCTCAACCGGTTCTGGTAAATCAGTTGCGGTCAATGGCATTATCGCCTCAATCTTAATGAAAGCCCGCCCCGATCAAGTCAAGTTTCTTATGATTGACCCTAAAATGGTTGAGTTATCTGTTTATAATGATATTCCGCATCTGCTAATTCCTGTGGTAACCAATCCAAGAAAGGCCGCTAAAGCTTTGCAAAAAGTCGTGGATGAAATGGAAAATCGTTACGAGCTCTTTAGTCAATTTGGCGTTCGCAATATTGCTGGTTATAATGCCAAAGTAGAGAACTGGAATGCTCAGTCACCAGAGAAACATATCCCGCTGCCGCTTATTGTTGTAATCGTTGATGAGCTGGCAGATTTGATGATGGTGGCTAGCAAAGAAGTAGAAGATGCCATTATTCGTTTGGGACAAAAGGCACGTGCAGCCGGTATCCATATGATTTTGGCCACTCAGCGCCCATCTGTTGACGTTATCAGCGGTCTGATTAAAGCCAATGTCCCATCTCGTGTTGCTTTTGCCGTTTCATCGGGGACTGATTCGCGAACCATTTTAGATGAAAATGGTGCTGAAAAGCTCTTGGGACGCGGGGATATGCTCTTTAAACCTATTGATGCCAACCATCCTGTTCGCTTGCAAGGTTCTTTTATTTCTGACGATGATGTTGAACATATTGTGACCTTTATCAAGGAGCAGGCTGATGCTGATTATGATGACAGTTTTGATCCTGGCGAAGTTTCTGATGATGATCTTGCTGCTTCCTCGACTAATGGCGGAGCTTCTGAAGGGGATCCTCTTTTTGAAGAAGCTAAAGCGCTTGTTCTTGAGACACAAAAAGCCAGTGCTTCTATGCTGCAGCGCCGTTTATCTGTCGGCTTCAATCGTGCTACACGCCTTATGGAAGAATTAGAAGATGCCGGTGTCATCGGACCAGCTGAAGGGACTAAACCAAGAAAAGTCTTGATGACACATTAGATTGTAAAAAGATGCTGTCTGTTCCACTTTCTTTTTGTTTTTCCTAAAGTATAAAAGCCCTGCCATATGGCAGGGCTTTTAACTATTCAGACAGAAAAAATAATAAAAATAGTTGCTAAATAAAATAAAAATGTGATAAAAAATCCGATTCTCCAAAATAACTTGATAAAACGTTTGAAAACAAATCGCTCTGATTTGCGCAGCATTCTCAGTGTTATGAATATCGCAGAAGAAGACATCATTATGGTGTAATAAGGCAGAAAACTGTGCGTGAAGAACTCAGAGGAAACCAGAAAAATTTCAAAGATATAAAGAAAAGTTGAAAGATCGGCAAAATTAAAGCCAGAACGTTTGCTTTTAAAAAAGGAGCAGACGATGTAGGAAAAAATAGGAGTTAAAACTAAGAAAGCCAGAGCAAATAATTTATAGATAGTCATAGGTCTATTTTACCCCCCAGGAAAGAAGTTGGCAACCTTTTTATCAGACTTCTTTTGTTGAAAAGATCATTTTTGACTGACAATAAATTTCTTGCAAAATTATTGTCATTATTGTATTATATAAGTATAACAAAATGTATTAATTCATATATACAATAGAAGGAGGCTCAAATATGAAAAGAAGAACGAAAATTATTTTACTGTCAACGGGTACTGTTTTAGCTTTGGGAGTTGCAGGCGGCGGTTTTTATGTTTATCAAAACTTTGTTCCGCATAAGATTGCTATAAATGAAAATGCAACAGCCAAGTCCAATTTTTATCAATATATCAATAAAGATTACTTAATTAAGACTGAGATTCCGAGTGATCAACCCGAGCAGGATGACTCCTATAAAATTCAAAATAAGATTGAAAAACAGCTTATTTCGGATTTGGATGGTTTGGCATCAGGTGACAAGTCATCGGATTTAACTGGAATGAATCAGACAAAAGATTATTATAAATTAGCGTCTGACAGTAAAAAACTGGAGAAAAACGGAACAGAACCGGCTAAGGCCTACCTCAAACGAATTGAGGAGCTTGATGATTATGGTGAACTAAACAGCCAGCTAAAAGAATTGAGTTTAGAGGGCTTTATTATTCCTTTTACCATGGGCATTGGAGCAAGGCAGAAAAATACAGATCAAAAAATTCTTTATTTCGGAGAAGGGGCTTCCATATTACCAGACACCAGTTATTATGAAGATAAGGCTACTGCCAAACAGTATTTTGATATTTACAAGGAGTCGGCCGTTTCTGTTTTAGAGGCTATGGGCTATGATAAGAATAAAGCTGATGACTTAGTGGATGCTACGATTCGCATGGACAAAAAGATGGCTAAAACTTATTTGTCTACTGAAGAGAAGGCTGATGATGATAATACTTACCATGAGGTATCAATCAGTGATTTAGCTTCTTATTCGGATAAGATTGATTTAGAAGCTCTAGCAACCGCTTTAGTAGGGCATTCTGTTGATACAGTCAATGTGGTTAATCTAGATTATTATAAAGCTTTCAATGAGATCTTCTCAGAAGCTAATTTTGATGACTTAAAATCATGGATGTTAGTGCGAAACGCTATGGACATGGCAACTTATCTTGACCGAGATACTCAGGAAAAGGCAGCACAATACACAATGAAGCTATCCGGTCAAAGTGAAATGCAAAGTGCTGATAAGATTGCTTATTATGAGACATCAGATTTGTTTAGTGAGCCGCTCAGTACTTATTATGGCAAATCTTATTTTGGTGATGATGCAAAAGAAGATGTGACTCAAATAGTGGATAATATTGTTGCCTCTTATAAAACACGTCTGCGGGAAAACGAGTGGCTGTCGGATGAAACCAAGGCAAAAGCTATTGAAAAGCTGGATAGTATGACTTATCAAATTGGCTATGGAGATGATGCTGAGGCAGAATTGTATGATCAAATTGAAGTAGATGAAAATTCCAGTCTTTTGGAGAACACTAAAAACATTTTCAAGATTGAAATTACTTATGAATTTTCTAAATTTGATGAACCTGTTGAAAAAGGTGAATTTGATATGCCGTCTTATGAAATAAATGCTCAATATAGTCAAGATGAAAATGCCTTTGTACTGCCAGCCGCAATCTTACAGGCTCCTTACTATTCATCAGACAGCAATGCTGCTGCAAATTATGGCGGTATCGGAGTTGTCATTGGACATGAGATTAGTCATGCCTTTGACAGTGAAGGTGCTAAGTATGATAAGGAAGGAAACAAGATAAATTGGTGGACAGATAAAGATCGCGCTGCCTTCAAGGATAAGACAAATGCTCTCATTAAACAGTGGGATGGTTTAAAGCTTTATGATATAGCTGTCAATGCAAAACAAACAGTAACAGAAAATGCAGCGGATTTGAGCGGTGTTAATGTTGCATTGCAGACGCTTCAAACTGAGGATAGAACAGCTAATTTGAAAGATTTCTTTGTGAATTATGCAACCATTTGGCGCAAAGTTGCTACAACTCAATATTATCAATATATTTTATCAGTAGATACGCATGCGCCAGCTGAGCTACGGGTCAATCAGGTGCTGAAAAATATTAATGACTTCTATGATATATATGGTATCAAAAAAGGAGACAGTATGTATCTCCCAGAAGACAAACGTTTAACGATTTGGTAAGCAATGATTTCTCAGCCTTCACTTTGAAGGCTGTTTTCATGCTCAAATTTTTAAGTAAATTAGCCAAAAAACTTGCATCTTAAAATTATTTCTGTATAATAGGTAAAGTATGCAGTTGCATATTTGTGGGAGGTGAAAATATTGATTTACCGAAAGAACCACAACAGGAGGATTTTTTAAAATGGCTAAAAAAGTCGAAAACATTGTAAAACTTCAAATCCCTGCTGGTAAAGCTACTCCAGCTCCGCCGGTTGGACCAGCACTTGGTCAAGCAGGCATCAACATCATGGGATTCACAAAGGAGTTTAATGCTCGCACAGCTGATCAAGCTGGTATGATTATTCCAGTTGTTATCTCAGTTTATGAAGACAAATCATTTGATTTTGTTACTAAAACACCGCCAGCTGCTGTTCTTTTGAAAAAAGCAGCAGGTGTTGAAAAAGGTTCAGGCGAACCAAACAAAACAAAAGTTGCATCTGTTACACGTGCACAAGTTCAGGAAATCGCCCAAACTAAAATGCCAGATTTAAACGCTGCAAACATTGAGTCTGCAATGCGTATGATTGAAGGTACTGCTCGTTCTATGGGATTCACTGTTACTGACTAATCAGTAAGATACCCTAGACCCGCTCACTTCATCATTTACTAAGTGATGTGGGAGATGAAAGTCGTTAGAACCACAAAACAAGGAGAAAATTATCATGGCTAAAAAAAGCAAACAATTGCGTGCTGCTCTTGAAAAAGTTGACAGCACAAAAGCATACAGTGTAGAGGAAGCTGTAGCGCTTGCAAAAGAAACTAATTTCGCAAAATTTGATGCAACTGTAGAAGTTGCTTACAATCTTAATATTGACGTTAAAAAAGCTGACCAGCAAATCCGCGGTGCAACAGTATTGCCAAACGGTACTGGTAAAACACAGCGCGTGCTCGTTTTTGCTCGCGGTGCTAAAGCTGAAGAAGCTAAGGCAGCAGGTGCAGACTTCGTAGGTGAAGATGATCTTGTTACCAAAATTAATGGCGGCTGGCTTGACTTTGACGTTGTTATCGCAACACCTGATATGATGGCTATCGTTGGACGCCTTGGACGCGTTCTTGGTCCTCGTAACCTCATGCCAAACCCTAAAACTGGTACAGTAACGATGGATGTTGCTAAGGCAGTTGAAGAGTCTAAAGGCGGTAAAATCACTTACCGTGCTGACAAAGCTGGTAATGTACAAGCTATCATTGGTAAGGTATCATTTGATACAGATAAGTTGGTTGAAAATTTCAAAGCTTTCAATGATGTTATTGTTAAAGCAAAACCAGCTACTGCTAAAGGTGCCTACATTACAAATCTTGCAATTACAACAACACAAGGTGTTGGTATCAAGGTTGATCCTAACTCATTGTAATGTAACTATAAAAAATCTGGCTTAGAAGTCAGATTTTTTTGATTATTGGCTGTACTGCAGTGAACTAACTTATCTTAATAGTAAGAGAAAATAGCGTTTGTTCTCTGTAAGTCATAGGAGATTTTTACAAAATCAAAAAGACTGGAGAAGATAATAATCTGCACCTCAATGGGTATTTCTCCAGCCTGAAAAATAAATAGTAAAGATTCAATGATGTATGTTTATGTTAAGTAGTTTGTCAGTCAAATCCAACTAAGAATTAAGGTATTTCTTAGCATGTTGAGCCGCATGGCGACCTGAATAAAAGGCGTATCCCACACAGCTGCCGGGTTTATCTGGCCCATAAGTGTCACCGACCAAACCTGATGAGTCATTTCCGACAGCATAGAGTCCTTTTATTTTTTGACCGTTTTCTTGTAGAACTTCATTATCAGTAGAGATTTTTAAGCCTCCCATCGTGCAGAAGGCACCTACTCCTAATTCAAAAGCATAGAATGGTCCTTTATTTACAGGATACAAATATTCCTTGGGTTTATTATAATCTTCATCTACGCCGTTAGCTGCGAAGCGATTGTAAGTCGCAATCGTTTCAGTCAAAGCTGCTACTGGCAAGCCAATCTTTTTAGCTAAGTCCTCAATGCTATCAGCTTTGGTCACAAATGGTTTATTATCTTCAAGAGCCTGATCAATTTCTTCTTGAAGTTTATCCATTTTTGCACCACGGTTAATATAGACACCAAGTCCCATAAAATTACCATTTTCTGCCATATAATCAATAACACCCTTGTCAAGAATTGAATAGACCTTATCTTGAGTATAGAGGGCATTACCTGCTTCTGAGAAGTTGTAGATGACTTCTTCATTAACAAACCGCTGTCCGCGCTCATTTACCCAAAGCAAGGGTTGCTGACCAGCTCCTACACACATTTGCGAATGCATCATCTTGAAGTTTGGCTCTTCTGGATCATTAAGATAGCCGCCAAACAGCATGGCCATACCTGAGCCATATTCCCGTGCTCCAATATTCCAAGCCATTCGCATGCCATCACCAGTGTCTTTACCACATGTGACAGGCAATAAACGCTTGATATCATAGTGAGTCTTTTCCTGTATCATTTCTGGATTATCCAAAAAACCGCCAGTAGCCAAAATAACTGCTTTAGTACCAACTTTTTGAGTCTCTTTAGTGACACAATTTTCAATAGTGATACCAGTAATTTTATCACCATCTTTGTGCAATTCTTTACCTGCAGTAAGTGTCAGTATTTCAACGCCATATTCGATGGCTTTAGGAATAAAGGTACCATGAATAACATTGTCACCAAATCCTTCATAAATATGCCAGGACTGAACGCCAGCTCCCATTTTTTGAACACGCAGAAAATGAACTCCTAAATCACGCATCCAGTTGATGGTATCTGCACTGCCATCAACATAACTTTTCCATATACCAGCATCTGCACGATAATTAGAATAAATCAATTCTGATTGGACAATGGCATTCTTATCGATTTTAACGCCAGCCTCCTTCTGAAGATAGGAATCAACAGCAAACATGCCTTCCGTATAATTGGAAGATCCTCCAGTCGTTTTACCCTTTTCAAGAAGTAAAACAGACAAACCATTTTGTGCAGCTGTAACTGCGGCAGACATTCCGCTTGCACCAGTTCCAACGACTACCACATCATAACTATTTTTACTTGCAATTGTCATTTTAGAACCCCCTAAATGTTTTTATATGTGTTATAATACACAATATAGGATAAAGTTACTAGAAATAAAATTTCAAAAGTGTACCAATGCGAAACAAAGTATGAAAGCTATTTCATTTATGATGGGGAATGCACAAATGAAGAATAAGTTACTCATTGTTTATACACTAGAACGTCTTTTAAAAACCATGACCTTTAGTGACATCACAGTCAAAAAACTAATCGCTGAATCAGGTGTTTCGCGTTCTACTTTTTATCGGAATTTTAAGGATAAATATGATGTTGGCAATTGGTACTTTAGAATGCAATTTCAAAAGGTATTTGACAATCCAAACAATCAGACGTTAAAAGATATCTATTACGGTTTATCGCTTTTTATGGGACAGGAAGACCGAGATTTATTAAAAGCAATGGTTGATGATATTGGTCAGAATAATACATTTGATTTTATTTCAGATACCTTCTATGATTTTTGGAAAGAAAAATACGAAAAATCAACTGGATATAAATTAAGTGAGTCCCAAGCTTTTCAACTAGCAATTTTAGCCAAGGGCGGTGTCGCTGTTTGGAAGCACATACTCAAGCATCAAAAGGTCATTGACCCTCAGTTGATTTCAGATAACTTTGTTTACTGTACTCCTGACTTTTTAAAACAAATGATGGAGTGATGAGAATTTTCCTCTATTTTACAAACCTTGATCATGGTTTCTGCTGTTTATTGTATACCTATAAAAACAGGTTCTATCATATCTGAAGTGGGTAAATCCGCTTAAGATTTATAGAGCTTTTTTCTTGTCTGTGACTGTCGTTTGTAGACGAAGGCTTGATATACTAAGCACATCAAGTATTGACTTAACACTCAATACTTAACTGACTAGCCTTCACCACTCTAAGGAGAATTCACATGAAAAAAGTTCTAACACTTGGTCTATTATCACTTAGCCTGCTTACAATAGCAGCTTGCTCTAACCAGTCCAAATCAGGATCCGCAAGCAATGCTTCTGCCAGCAGTTCTCAAAAGCAAAAGATCTCTTACGACGACAAGGGCCTGCCAACTGTTTTGAAAACAAGCTATACAGGCTCATCCTCTAGCCACGCTGATGAGAATGATAGTTATGGAGGATTCTTGCTGGAAGATAACGGATCAGGTACTATTACTTTTGACAAAGAAAAATTAACAATCATTGATAATGAGCCTAGAACGATTGAAGCCGCTCCTTTTGCAGTATTGAAAGAAGATGATTTGACTGCTACTGATAAAGGCAAATTCAATCAATATAAGAGCCTAACTGAAGGCAATCCCTACTTTATCATGCTTACTCAAAACGATGATTCTGAAATCACCGATGAGGCGATAGAGAATTATAAAAATGGTGAAAGTACTCCATTTATCTATATCGTCATTTTAGAAGATAACGGAAATAAGATAAGGATTATTGAGCTACCCAACGAAGGCAGCACAGAAGACGCCTCTACTCTTGATTTCACAGGTGAAGCGGATTAATCTCTCTCATACTTAGAAAACTTCTATATCCAATAGGAGTTTTTGTTTTTTATTTTCCTAAAAATGATGGTGATAAGGGCTTGCAATATTCAGAATTTTCCAGTAGAATAATGGTATAATAAAAGCGTTGATAGAAACAGTTATGGACATTCTACAGAGAGTGTGAGTAAGCTGAAAGCACACAAGTCCAAAAACAACACATTCTTGAGTGCAGGTGCGAAATCTAAGGAGTGTAGTGCTTGACGGGTGGTTCCGTTATAAACCAGAAGTTGTCAGAAACTTCTTGAGGAACAGTGGGTGACTGCTGTTTAACGAAAAGGTGGAACCACGTGAGAGCGTCCTTGCAAAAGTAATTTTTGCGAGGACCTTTTTCTTTACGATAATATATGAAGAGGGATCCGATATGGAAATCAAAGGACTGCGGGCTATTGAGCCTTATGTGGCAGGTGCTCAGCCAAAAGAAAAAGACATGATTAAATTGAATACAAATGAGAACGCTTATGGCTCAAGTCCGAAAGTTCATGAGGTTCTTGCGCATTTTGATGCCAATCAGTTGAGACAGTATTCAACTTTGGACCAAGAAAGTCTGAGAAAGGCGCTAGGAAAGCAGCTGGAAGTAGATGCTGAACAGATTATTGTGGGGAATGGCTCAGATGATGTTTTATCCATGGCTTTCTTGGCCTTTTTCAACAATGATGAACCAGTCCTTTTTCCAGATGTGACCTATGGTTTTTACAGGGTCTGGGCTGATCTTTATCACATCAATTACCATGAAATTCCTCTCAATGAGAAATTCGACATTGAGACAGCAGATTATATCGCTGATAATGGCGGTATTGTTTTGACCAATCCCAATGCACCGACAGGAATTTTTAAACCTCTTTCTGAAATTGAAAAGATTGTCAAAGCCAATCAAGATGTTGTTGTTATCATCGATGAAGCCTATGTTAACTTTGGCGGCGAAACTGCACTGCCTTTGCTCGAAAAATATGATAATATCTTCATTACGCGTACCTTTTCAAAAGATGCTTCTTTGGCTGGGCTTCGTGTGGGCTATGGCATCGGAAGTCCTCGTCTCATATCTGTTATCAATGCAGTTAAGAATTCTATCAATTCTTACAGTGTTGACAGCATTGCTGAAGCATTGGCAACAGCAGCAGTTGAGTCTTGGGATTTTTATGAAGAATCCTGCCAAAAAATTATAAAGACACGTGACTGGTTTTCTGATGAGTTAAGAGCAATTGGTTTTAATGTTTTAGAATCGAAAACCAATTTTGTCTTAGTTGAACCTGTTGGTATTACTGCCGAGCAGTTGTTTACTTATTTGCAGTCTAAAAAGATCTATGTTCGTTTCTTCCCAAAAGTAGAACGGCTTGCTAATAAACTGCGTATTTCCATTGGTACTCAAGAAGAGATGGAAAAAGTTATCATGACCATAAATGAACTGTTAAGCTAAAATTAGTCTTGACTGGTTCAGTCGCAGCAGTCTTTGAGAAAACGTTTCATTTCCTAATAGCATTTGTTTGAGACGCTGTATTACTTAGTTCAGGAGTTATATTAATGAAAAAAACAACCTTGCCAGTTGGCATGCACGATAAACTTTTCAAGCGTGCGCGTGCCATGTATACGATTGAGCGTGATATTTCTGATCTTTTGATTACTAAAGGCTTTAATCGTATTGAGACACCGACACTGGAGCATTTTCAGGTTTTTGGTGATGAGGTAGACGCGAATCATTACAATCTTTTTGATAAAAAGGGCGAGTTGTTAAGCTTGCGGCCGGATATTACCAGTCAGGTTGGACGCGTTATTGCCTCTACACGTGTGCAGACTCCGATTAAGTTTTCTTATTCGGGGAAAGTCTTTAATTACAACGAAGAAAATCGTGGGCTGTCCAATGAACACACTCAAGCAGGCGTAGAAATCGTTGGCTATCCTGTTCAGAAAGCACTGCAGGAGGCGGTTCAGTCAGCCAAAGAGGCTTTGGAAACTGCAGGCGTTAAAAATTACCAATTTGAATTTTCGCACGCCCGTATTTTGCAGTTGATTTTTGAACAGCTAGATCTGACAGCGTCTGAAACTGCAAGATTTGCTCAGCTTATTCGAGATAAGTCTATCACTGGACTTAATGAATTCACCAAGGCGCACCCAAGTGAATTTAATGGGTTCATCAAGAACCTGCCCTTCTTATTTGGAGAAAGCAAAGAGGTCTTGATTAAGGCCCGATCTCTCGTCACAAATGAGGCGCTGCTTCAAGCCCTTGACAGTTTGGAAGTTCTGACGGCTGGCCTAACTGAGGTTTTGCATGAGACTACACTTGATTTGGCGCAGATTTCAAGCATGCCTTATTATACTGGCATGATGTTTAAGGTTTTTGGCAATAAGGTGCCCGACGCTTTTGTGTCTGGCGGCCGTTATGATAAGCTTTTTGAACGCTTCGGAGCCAAAGAACTGACCGCTGTGGGCTGGGCGATTGATATTGATTCTATCTATCAGGCTATTCATGATGATTTGGATTTTGGAGGTGAGCGCCATGACAGCTAATCAAATTACCATTGCCTTAACCAAAGGACGGATCGAGCAATCGGCAGTTGAGCTTTTAGAAAAAGCAGGTTTTGACATGTCTTTTATGGCTAATAAGGGGCGCAATCTCATTTTTGAAAGTCCAGATAAAAAGTTTCGTTTTTTACTGGTCAAAGCTCCTGATGTGACAACCTATGTACGACATGGTGTGGCGGATATCGGTGTTGTCGGTAAGGATGTTTTGATGGAGCATCCAACAGGCTATTTGGAAATGCTGGATTTGAATTTTGGGCTCTGCAAATTCTCAGTGGCTTCTATTCCCAGCTATGACCCGACAGACCACAAACGTAAGCGTATCGCCACAAAATACCCAACAGTGGCCAGAGAGCATTTTAATAAAACAGGCGAAGATGTTGAAATCATCTCTATCCAAGGAAGTGTTGAGATTGCTCCAGTGATTGGTCTGGCAGATGCTATTGTTGATATTGTTGAGACGGGGAATACCCTCGTGGCTAACGGACTTGAAGTTTTTGAAGATATTTGTCGGATCTCAGCTCGGCTCATTGTCAATACTGCTGCGCTGAAAAATAATCCTGACTTGCTGCCTTTTATCAGAAAAATTGAGGAAATTGTTGGAAATGAGGAGGTGCCTTTCAAATGAAACGATTGACAGGAACAAATGAAGAAATTGCGGAGCTTCTGTACCAGGAACAGCTAGAATTGTCAAGAGAAAATCTGGATGTCGAAGAGACGGTACGTTCCATTATCGAAGATGTCAAAGAACGTGGTGATGCCGCTCTGCGCGACTACTCGCTCAAATTTGATAAGATTGAGCTGACAGATTTTGAAGTCGGCCAAGATTTGATTGACCAGGCTTTTGCAGAGGTGGATAAAGATGTCCTTGAGGCTTTGAAAAATGCTCAAGCCAACATTGAGTCCTATCACCGCCAGCAGTTGGAGACTGGCTTTGAAGATCAGCCGTCTGATGGTGTCATTCGCGGACAGCTCATTCGACCTATTGAAAAAGTTGGTGTCTATGTACCTGGCGGTACTGCCGCTTACCCGTCATCAGTTCTTATGAATGTCATTCCAGCCAAGATTGCAGGTGTCAAAGAAATTGTCATGATTACACCGCCGCAGGAGCATTTCGTTCCAGCTATTCTGGTAGCGGCTAAACTGGCTGGTGTTGATAAGATTTATCAGGTAGGCGGTGCACAAGGGATTGCTGCTTTGGCTTACGGAACGCAGACACTTCCTAAGGTTGATAAGATTACAGGTCCCGGCAATATCTTTGTCGCGACGGCTAAGAAGCAGGTTTATGGAATCGTTGGAATTGATATGATTGCTGGGCCTTCTGAAATTGGTGTCATTGCGGATAGCTCTGCCTCCCCTCGCTATGTCGCTGCCGATTTACTGTCACAAGCTGAGCATGATGTGCGGGCGCGGGCGATTTTGGTGACGGATTCGGAAAGTTTAGCTGATGCTGTTGAGCTTGAACTCGAAAAGCAGCTGCAAGCTTTACCACGTGAGGCTATTGCTCGTCCCTCTGTGGAAAATAACGGCCGTATTATCATCGCCAAGGATGCTGATAGTATGTTTGCTCTCATGAATCTGGTAGCGCCAGAGCATTTGGAAATTGCTATGGATAATGCTTACGATTATCTTGACAAAGTTGAAAATGCAGGATCAATTTTCCTCGGTCACTATACCAGTGAGCCAATTGGTGACTACTATGCGGGTGCCAACCATGTGCTTCCAACAACGGCAACCAGCCGCTTTTCATCGGCATTAGGAGTGCATGACTTTGTCAAACGTATCCAGTATACGCAGTACAGCAAGACTGCTGTTAACAAGGCAGAGCATGACATCACAACCTTAGCCTATGCAGAAGGCCTGCAGGCTCATGCCAAAGCAATCGAGGTGAGAAATGACACAGACTAAAGGGCTTTTAGTTATGGATGTGGACTCAACTCTGGTTCAAGAAGAGGTCATTGACCTTCTGGGCGAAGAAGCTGGTGTTGGACAAAAGGTAGCAGACATTACTGAGCGTGCCATGCGAGGTGAGTTGGACTTTAAGGAAGCTCTGGCTGAGCGCGTCGCGACTTTAAAAGGTCTGCCCGAATCCATTTTTGATCAGGTTTATGCCCGCATTCATTTCAATAAAGGGGCCAAAGAGTTGGTGGCTGAATTGCATGCGCGTGGTTACAAGGTCGGTCTGGTTTCAGGTGGCTTTCATGAAACGGTTGATCGTCTGGCTGCTGAAGCTGGGATTGATTATGTCAAGGCAAACCATCTGGAAGTGATTGATGGTGTGCTAACAGGAAGAACTTACGGCGATATCGTGACCAAGGAGATCAAAGTTCAAAAGCTTCGCGATTGGGCTGCAGAAAATGGACTTGACCTTTCACAGACCATTGCCATGGGTGATGGTGCCAATGACCTGCCCATGATAAAGACAGCTGGAGTTGGTATCGCCTTTTGCGCCAAGCCTATCGTGCGCCAGCAGGCAGCTTACCAGATTAACCAGCCAGATCTGTATCAGGTGATTAACATTTTAGATGGGGTGAAAAAATGAGACAAGCAGAAATTGAACGCAATACTTTTGAAACGAAAATTAAGTTGTCCCTTAACTTGGATACTCAAGAACCTGTTGATATTGATACAGGAGTGGGTTTTTTCGACCATATGCTGACGCTTTTTGCCCGCCACAGCCGTATTTCGTTGGTGGTTAAGGCTGATGGCGATCTTCATGTGGACAGCCATCACACGGTAGAAGACGTCGGCATTGTTTTGGGGCAAGCTATCAAGGAAGCTTTAGGTGACAAGGCAGGTATTAACCGTTACGGGACAAGTTTTGTGCCAATGGACGAGACGCTTGGAATGGCTAGCCTTGATTTGTCAGGGCGTAGCTATCTAGTCTTTGACGCGGAATTTGACAATCCTACATTAGGCAATTTTGATACTGAATTGGTGGAAGAATTCTTCCAAGCGCTGGCTTTCAATGTGCAGATGAACCTGCATTTGAAGATTCTGCACGGTAAAAACAACCATCA
This sequence comes from Streptococcus dentiloxodontae, assembly GCF_053206925.1. Classification (NCBI taxonomy): domain Bacteria; kingdom Bacillati; phylum Bacillota; class Bacilli; order Lactobacillales; family Streptococcaceae; genus Streptococcus; species Streptococcus dentiloxodontae. The sequence goes on from NZ_JBRUHR010000007.1 coordinate 86,041, forward strand.
CAAATCAGAATCACTTTTCAAAGCAACAGGCCGTGCACTGCGCGAAGCCATTACCATAAATCCTGAAATTCATGGTGTCAATTCAACAAAGGGGATGCTATGATAATTGTCATTGATTACGATGCGGGCAACACCGCAAACGTCCTGCGGGCGCTGGACAAGCTTGGGGTAAAAGCCGAGCTGTCAGCGGATAAGGAGAAAATTCTGGCAGCTGATGGTCTGATTTTACCAGGCGTTGGTGCCTATCCTTCGGCAATGGCAGAGCTGGACAAGCGCGACTTGGTCTCTGTCATCAAAGAAGCAGTAGCTGCTGGCACACCGCTTTTAGGGATTTGTCTTGGCATGCAAATTTTAACGGAGAAAGGCCTAGAACATACTGAAACAAAAGGCTTAGGCTTTATTCCAGGCGTCTGCCGAGAAATTCCAGCCAGAAAAACCATGCCAGTCCCTCATATGGGGTGGAATGATTTACGAGTTGAGCAGGAGTCACCGCTGACAGCTGGTTTGCAAGATCAGTCTGTCTACTTTGTGCACAGCTATTTTACAGATGTTCCAGAAGACTATATTGATGTGACGGCGGATTACAGTATTAAAGTGCCAGCTATGATTCACAAGGATAATGTCTACGGCGCCCAATTTCACCCCGAAAAGTCAGGTGATGTTGGATTAGGAATTATTGAGAAGTTTGTCGCGCTCTGCCAGTAAATAAAAATCATACCCTAGAACAGAAAAAAGCAACGTTCAGTCGGAGTTTTTCGAACTGAACCCGTGCTAAAATCCTAGTGAAAAAGATAAATCAGATAGTAAATCTGGATTTACTACTGATTTCCTATTTTCGATATTGTCAACTTATTTTAAGAGAAAGGAAATGAGTTCGAGCTAAAAGCTCGGAATTTAGATAAGTCGTCTAAGGAATCAGGATTCCTTGCCGCCTTCCTAAAATTCGGTCGCTTTTTAGACGCTCTCACATCTTATATTATGCAAATTCTTCCTGCTATTGATATTAAAGACGGTCAGGCGGTTCGTCTTTTCAAAGGTGATTTTAATCAAAAAACAGTGGTCAATCCTGATGTGCTTGATCAGGCTAAGACATTTGCCGAGGCTGGGATTGATTTTATTCATGTGGTTGATCTGGACGGTGCAGTGGACGGTCGTGCAACCAACCGTGACTTGATTGCTCAGCTGAAACAGGTTTCTGGTCTGGGGGTTGAAGTTGGCGGTGGTATCCGTACCTTGGAGCAGATTGAGGATTACCTCAATGTCGGCATTGACCGTGTCATTGTCGGTTCTATGGCGGTTAAAAATCCTGATTTTGTCAAAGCTGCGCTGGAGCAATTCGGCAGTGACAAGATTGTTGTTGGTATTGATGCTAAAAACGGTTATGTGGCAACCGAAGGATGGCTGGAAACCAGCACGGTTGACTACATCAGCTTGGCCAAAGAAATGGAAAAAATGGGCGTTAAACTCTTTGTTTATACGGACGTTGACCGTGACGGCACTCTGACTGGTCCCAATTATGCCCACTATGAACGCTTGGTTGCAGAACTCACAACTGCCAAGGTCATTGCTTCCGGCGGCATTGCAGAGCTTGGCAATTTAACCAAACTCCAAGACATTGGAGTGGCAGGAACTATTGTCGGCAAGGCCTACTATAATGGCAATATTAGCTTAGACGAGCTCAAGACCTTTGGAGGTTAGTATGCTGAAAAAACGGATTATTCCTTGCTTAGATGTTAAGGACGGACGTGTGGTTAAAGGCGTTAATTTTGTCAATCTGACAGATGTCGGAGATCCAGTGGATTCTGCGCGTGCCTACTATGAAGCGGGCTGTGATGAATTGGTCTTTCTAGATATTACAGCAACTTCGGACAATCGTGAAACGACAGTGGGCATGGTGCGCCATGTGGCTGATCAGGTCTTTATCCCTTTTACAGTCGGCGGCGGTATTCGGTCAGTTGACGATATGAATAAGATGCTCAAAGCTGGTGCGGACAAGGTCGCTGTCAATTCATCTGCTGTTGCCAATCCGCAGCTAATCAAGGATTGTGCGGAGAAATTTGGCAGTCAATGTGTCGTCGCGGCTATTGATGCCAAAAAGCAAAACGACGGCAGCTGGCATGTCTATGTCGCAGGTGGCAGAAAAGACACTGGCAAAGATCTGATTGAATGGGTCAAAGAAGTGGTTCGTCTGGGAGCAGGTGAAATTCTTCTGACTTCTATGGATAAGGACGGTACCAAGTCCGGTTTTGACTTAGATATGCTAAATAGCGTTGCAGCCGTTGTTGATGTGCCTATCATTGCTTCAGGGGGTGCGGGTAATATTGCGCATATGGTGGAAGTCTTCCAAAAAACGACAGTCACTGGTGCCTTGGCCGCTTCTATTTTCCACTATGGGGAAGTTGCTATCGCTGATACCAAAAAAGCCATGGCTGACGCGGGAATTGAGGTGAGGCTATGACAGACATCAAACTGGATTTTAAAAAGCAAGGCGGCCTGCTGCCCGTCATTGTGACAGACTTTCAGACAGGACAAGTCCTCATGCTGGCTTATATGAATGAAGAATCTTACCGTCTGACTTTGGAAACAAAGCAAATGCACTATTGGAGCCGCTCTCGCAACGAACTCTGGCATAAGGGAGACACCAGCGGTCACTATCAGTATGTCAAATCCATCAAGACAGACTGTGACCAAGACACCCTGCTCATCTCTGTAGAGCAAGTTGGCGCAGCCTGCCATACCGGAGCTTATTCTTGCTTTTTCAATGAGATTTATAGCCAAGAACAAGATGAAAAATAAGCTCTGCTATTTTCAAAAGGAGAAAATCTATGTTAAAAACTTTATACAAAGAAGCACTGGATCGCAAACAAAATCCTAAAGAAGGTTCTTACACTAACTATCTTTTTGATAAGGGTTTAGACAAGATTCTCAAGAAAGTCGGAGAAGAAGCGACCGAGGTTGTTATCGGTGCAAAAAATGCTGACAAAAATGAAATTGCCAATGAAACAGCCGATGTCCTCTATCATTTGGCTGTTATGCTAGTTGAAACAGGCGTGACGCCAGCTGATGTTGAGGCAGTCCTCAAATCCCGTCAAGGCAAGCAATCCAATGTTCATGACCGTAAGGAAATTACAGATTATTAGAGAGTAGCAAAAATGATAACACAAAAAGATATTTTTGAAAAAAAGTTTTCCACGAAGTTACGCGGCTATAATCAAGACGAAGTTGATGAATTTCTTGACGAAGTTGCAGCAACCTTGGATGCTCTGGAGAAAGAAAATCAATCCCTTAAACGGCAAGTGAAAAGACTGAAAGATGATCAGTGGGATTTATAAATTATTCAAAAAGCTGTCAAACATTTTGACAGCTTTTTTGATACTCTTAAAAATTAATCTTCAAAAATATATTGGTAAAGTTGCACAACCTTTTGAAAAGCCCCAGTATATCGTGCCCATTCAGTGTGTACTAAAAAGAGTATTTTCGTCAACAATTTCTATCAAAAAAAGCCATCTTCTCAAATGGCTTTTAACTGACTTTTTCAATAGAAGGTGCGATGTCTTCTTTGGATTCATTGGCTGACGCTTTGGCGTTGCGGCGTTGGATAAGTTCGCTAAAGCGCTGGCGAATGTCATTAAAAAGGAGCAGTGCTTTTTGGCTGGTGTCGTCTTGTTCAACCAGATGTGACGTCAGCAAATAGTTGTAAAGCAACTGATAGTCAGCCTCAATAGCCTTTCTGATCTGCGTAGCCGTTGGCAGAGCGACCTTTTCACTATTTGGGTCAGCCTCCAGATAAATCTGATAAAATTGATCTTGGCTAGCCTTCAGATTTTCCAAAAATTCTGTGGCATTAAGCTGTTTAAGATAATCCATATAATTAGGCTGAGCTAATTTTTCAAAAAGATTTTTCAGAAGAGCCGTTTCTTTCTCATAATTAGCTGTCTTGATGCCCTTATAACCTTGAAAAAGCTTGTTCAGTGCTTTATAAGCTGCCTGCTTTTCCTCTATACGACTGTTTTTGTAAACTTTGATGATGGAAAACAGCGCCTGAATGTCATGATCACGAATAGCATCCGCTTCTTTGATGGTCATGGTCAAGGGAGTAGCTTTTTCTTGCTTGATTGATTTTTCATATTGGGGCAGAGCTGTTTGCAGACGATCAATTAAGGTTTGAAGGCGTTTATCAGTAGAAAAATCAAGTTTTTGCTTGGAAAAAGCATCCAAAGTATGCGCGATGCATTGGGAAGATTCAAGCGTTGACAGTCTTGAAATAGCAAGTGGTACTTTTTTGATAGTATCTGACATAAATAGACCTCTTTTATAGTTATTTTTAAAGGATAAAATATCCTTCACCTATATTATTCGCAACAGCTAAGCAAAAAAAGAGAAAAACAGGAAAAATTTTTTCAAAATAAATAAACTAAAGCCAATTGTTCATCAACAGTTGGGTGTAACAGAAAAAAGCAGGCAAATGTCAGACAACATTTTGCCTTATCCTAAAAAAAGCGGTCAATTGTTGACCAACAAACGCTTAAAATAAAAAAAATCCAATCAACTGTCGGCCAACAAATACCCAAAACTAAAAAAAGCAGGCAATTGTCAAACAACAATTACCATTAACTAAAAAATCCAGCCGATTGTTGAAGGATAATTGGAGAAGAATAAAAAAGATGGTGTGAAATCAATCAAAATTCTTATGAAATAATGGTATAATAATTATTGTAGCATATGAAATTGAATATAAAATTAAAGGAAACATAGAATGGCAAAAAAGACAAACGCTAATATTGGATTTGAAAAAGAATTGTGGAATGCTGCAGATGCTTTACGCGGACATATTTCTGCATCAGAATATCGAAAAGTTGTGATTGGACTTATCTTTTTGAAATATGTTTCAGATGCTTTTGAGGAAAAATATAACGAACTTGTAGCAGAAGGTTCAGGATTTGAAAATGATCCGGATGCTTATGTAGAAGATAATATCTTTTTCGTTCCTGAAGAAGCAAGATGGTCTTTTATTGCCAGTCATGCTCATTCTTCAGAAATTGGGACAATTTTAGATGAAGCCATGCGTGAAATAGAAGATGATAATCCAAGTTTGGATAACGTTCTTCCTCAAATTTACGCCAGTCCTGATTTGGATAAACGCGTTTTAGGTGAAGTGGTTGATATTTTCACTAATATCAATATGTTTGAAGGTGCAGAAGAAAAAGATCTATTAGGACGTGCCTATGAGTACTGTATTGAACAATTTGCAGCGCATGAAGGCAAGCGTGGTGGTGAATTCTATACACCAACCAGTATTGTTAAAACAATCGTTGAAATTTTAAAACCTTTCCGCGGGCGTGTCTATGATCCTGCTTGTGGGTCAGGTGGCATGTTTGCTCAGTCTGCAAAATTTGTGGAAAGTCATAGTGGTAATATTGCCAATCTGTCTATCTTTGGTCAAGAATCTAATGCTGATACTTGGAAAATGGCTAAAATGAATATGGCTATTCGAGGTATTGATGCTAATTTTGGCGAGCATCAAGATAATACCTTCTATAATGACTTACATCCAACCCTAAAAGCCAATTATATTATGGCCAATCCGCCTTTTAATATTTCAAATTGGGGTGCGGATACACTCAAAGACGATATTCGCTGGAAATACGGTACTCCCCCAGATGGCAATGCGAACTATGCTTGGATTCAGCACATGATTCATCATATGGATCCAAGTAATGGGAAGATTGGTTTAGTTTTGGCCAATGGTTCTCTTTCTTCTACTACAAAGGGTGAAGGAGACATTCGTCAAAAGATTATTGAAGATGACTTGATTGAAGGCATTATCGCTCTGCCTTCTAACCTTTTTTACAGCGTGACGATTCCGGCTTGTCTCTGGTTTATCAGTAAAAATAAAAAACAAAAAGGCAAAACAGTCTTTATTGACGCCCGCAATATGGGTGAAATGGTTGACCGTAAGCACCGAGATTTTAGTGATGACGATATTAAAAAGTTAGCAGACACCTTTGCAGCCTTTCAAAATGGAAAACTAGAAGATGTCAAAGGTTTTTGCGCAGTTGTAGAAACGTCAGAAATTGCTAAGCAAGACTATATTTTAACGCCGGGACGCTATGTTGGTATTGCAGAACAGGAAGATGATGGAGAACCATTTGAAGAAAAAATGGAGCGCTTAACCAGTGAGCTATCAGAACTCTTTACCAAATCGCATGAACTGGAAAAGGAAATCAAGGAACGATTGGGGGAGATTGGGTTTGAACTCAAGTGATTGGAAGAAAGTAAAATGGCTCTTTGTCAACTGTAGTGGGTGACTTATAACTAAGCACGAGAGAGAATCAGATTGGTTCTCTCTCTTTGCATGTTCAAAGCGATAAGAATTTTAGTTTTAAAGTTTTTGAAGTTTCGAAAGCCA
>NZ_JBRUHR010000008.1:0-79227 GCF_053206925.1 Streptococcus dentiloxodontae
GTTTGGAAATCTGTCCGTTTTTCTGCACAACATCGGTCTCAGATACAACAACTTTCTTGCAGGCTTTGCACTGAAAGCGACGCTTTTTGAGCTTTAGAAGGGTAGGCATCCCTTGGATATCAAGAAGTGGGATAGTTGAAGCTTTCTGAAAGTCGTATTTAATCATTTTTCCCTGACAGTAAGGACAGTCAGGCGCTTGATAGTCCAGCTTAGCTTGTATTTCAATGTGGGTTTGGTGTTGTAAAACAAACAAGATTTTGATATTTTTGTCTTTCAATCCGATTAAATCTGTGGTATTCTTAAGAAGTTCCATATGAGTCTTTCTAATGATAGTTTGATCGCTTTTCATTATAAGTCATATGGGACTTTTTGTGTATACACCCAAAAAGCCCTATAATATCTGAATGAGATTTACCCACTACAGATATTATAGAGCCCTTATAACTAAGCACGAGAGAGAATCAGATTGGTTCTCTCTTTTTGTATGTTCAAAGCGATGAGAATTTTAGTTTTATCTTTTTGAAGTTTCGAAAACCAAAAGCTTGGCGCTTGATGTCCTTGATGAGCTTGTTGGTCGCTTCCAATTTAGCATTGGAATAAGGCAACTCAAGGGCGTTGATGATGTAAGCTTTTTATTTGAGAAAGGTTCTGAAGACGGTCAAGAATGCCTGATTGACACCGTTCAAATGGTCTTCAATCAGTTCAAAGAATTCAGTCGTGAAGGCAATCCGTCAACTGCCTTCAACCTTGGCTCTTCCACTGGATTTTCAAATCTTCAAATCCTTGAAGCCGCTCGTAAAGTCACTGGCAAAGAGATTCCAGATGAACAAGCAGACCTTGGTGTTGCCAAACCAGCGCCAGCTATTTTCCAAAAGGCTCTTGAACTGACTGAGTGTCAGCCAGAGCGGGCGGTTATGATTGGTGATTGGCTGGACAATGACATCGCACCCGCCAAGAAACTAGTCATGAAAACAGTCCGCTTGATGAGAGGATTTGGACAGTATGCTCCTGTCATTTTTGAGGCTGAACAAGCAGATGTTACTTTAGCTAATTTAACGGAACTAGCAGACTTTTTATCGGACTAGGAGGGACTTATGATTATCGCTATTCAAGGATCAATGGCGGTCGGGAAGACTACGCTAGTAGGCTATCTTCAGCAGGCTCTGCCTGAGGCTATTGTCAGTTATGAAGATGTGGCACCGGTAGTTGCTGAGATGAGAGCGAGGCAGCTGGATAAGAACAAGTTTGAAGATTATCTGGAGATCCAAAAGCTCTGGATAAAGCACGAGATTCAGCGCTATCACAAGGTGAAGGATTTACCTCTAGTGCTCATGGATTTTGGCGCGGAGGAGATTGACTTTTACACCTTCAATTACCCGCAGGCTTTAGGCGAAGATTGGGATGTGTCTGCTGCCTTGCAGGCAGAAATAGCAGAGCTGAGACAGTGCTTGCCAGACCATGTCTTATTTTTAGAGGCGAAGCCAGAGACGCTCAGACAACGCAAAGCTGCTAATAAGACACGCAGTCGCAACTTCTTTGATTTTCAGCTTGAAAAGCTACTTCCCCTGAAAAGACAATGGTTTGCAGGAAAGGACAATGTCAGTTTTTTACAGACCGACGGCTTATCAGCAGAAGAAGTCGGGAAGAAAGCTTTGCTATTACTTAAACAATGGCTGGAAAATGAAATGCCGTAGCAGAAAATTGAGTTTTCCTTCAAAATTGGATATGATAAGGCTATCAAATAAGTGAGGTAATTTTTATGTCAGCTTTTGAAGAAGCCGTAAACCATTTTGAGGCTATTACAGTAACAGAAGCGCGCCAGCGTGTGGCATCGGATAAAAAATTTGTTCTTTTCATTGGGCGTCCAACTTGCCCTTATTGTCAGCGCTTTGCCCCTAAATTAGCGGCAGTTGCAGCAGGCCTGTCGGATACCGTCTTTTATATCAACAGTGAAGATGCTAGCCAGTTAGAAGATATCCAAGCCTTTCGCAGCCGTTATGGTATTGCGACTGTTCCAGGACTTTTTGTTGCTGAAAATGGCACAGCTAAAGTTGTCTGCGACTCATCACTTTCTGAAGATGATATTCGGGACTTTATTGGTTAAGCTTTGAACAAGGAACTGTGCAGGTCTGTTTAATTCGTATTTTAGATTCGACCTGCTTAAGGACCTTTAATTTGTTTTACAGCACGTTCGTATGAACGTGTTTTTTGTATATAGTTCTTTTTGATTTTTTTGTGAAATAATTAACAAAAAAACTTGACAGTCAAAAAAGAAAACGGTATCATAATTAGTGAAAGTTATCACAAATAAGCTGATAGACTTTTTTATTCAGATTTTGATAATCTTTTTCTATTTTCTTTGTAAACGTTATTGCTTTATTTATCAAGGAGGAACTTTTAATGGCAAAAAAAGATGCGAAAACCAAAGAGCTTACACCAGAAGAACTAGCTCAGGAATATACAGGAAAGCTGGTTGATAAGGCACTCAAGGCTGAAGAAATTTATGCGACTTACACGCAAGAACAAGTTGACAAAATTGTTGCGGCAATGGCCTTGGCAGGTTCAGAAGCTTCCTTAGAATTAGCTAAAGAAGCTCACGCAGAAACAGGTCGTGGTGTTGTCGAAGATAAAGATACGAAAAACCACTTTGCAACAGAGTATGTGTATGAACGCATTAAAAATGAAAAGACGGTAGGTATTATTGGCGAAGACAAGGTCTCTGGCAGTATTCAAATTGCAGCACCTCTTGGTGTTTTAGCGGGTATTGTGCCAACCACTAACCCAACATCAACTACTATGTTTAAAATCTTAGTCGCTTTGAAGACACGTAACGCTATCGTCTTTGCCTTCCACCCAGCGGCTCAAAAATGTTCTGCTCATGCCGCTCAAATCTTGTACGATGCAGCAGTCAAAGCTGGCGCTCCTGAAAACATTGTTCAATGGATTGAAACGCCATCTATCGCAAATACAGGTGCTCTGATTTCAAATCCTAGTATTGCTTCAATCCTTGCGACTGGTGGACCTGGAATGGTCAATGCCGCCCTCAAATCTGGTAATCCATCAATGGGTGTTGGTGCAGGTAATGGTGCTGTTTATGTGGATGCAACTGCTAATCTTGAACGTGCAGTAGAAGATCTTCTTCTTTCTAAACGTTTTGATAATGGTATGATTTGTGCAACTGAAAACTCAGCAGTTGTAGAAGCACCAATTTACAAAGAATGGCTTGCTAAAATGCAGGAAAAAGGCGCTTACCTTGTTCCTAAGAAAGACTATAAGAAATTTGAAGATTTTGTCTTCAATGACAACCACGGGGTTAACGGACCAGTTGCTGGTATGTCAGCTGCTTGGATTTGTGAACAAGCTGGCGTGAAATTGCCAGAAGGTAAAGATGTTCTCTTGTTTGAATTGGACAAGAAAAAGATTGGTGAAAAATTATCATCAGAAAAACTTTCTCCGCTCCTTTCAGTTTATAAAGCCAAAGATCGTCAAGAAGGTATTGACATTGTAGCAGCTCTTCTTGATTATCAAGGTGCTGGTCACAACTGTGCTATCCAAATTGGTTCACAAGCTGATCCATTCGTTGCTGAATATGGAGATGCCCTTAATTCGTCTCGTGTTTTGGTTAACCAACCAGATTCAGTCGGTGGTATCGGTGATGTTTATACAGACGCATTAGAAGCCAGCTTAACTCTTGGAACAGGGTCATGGGGGAAAAATTCATTGTCACACAATTTATCTACTGGCGACCTCTTGAACGTGAAAACTGTTGCGAAACGTCGTAACCGTCCTCAATGGGTTCGTTTACCAGAAAAAACTTATTACGAAAAGAATGCTATTTCATACTTACAAGATGAAACTGAAATAATGACGCGTGCTATTATTGTTGCCGACCCAGGTATGCTGCAATTTGGTTTTGTTGATACGGTTCTTGCTCAGTTATCCCTTCGTGATGAAAAAGTTGCAACTTCAATCTATGGTACCATCAAACCAGACCCAACACTCGGTCAAACGATTGAAATTGCAAAACAAATGCGTGATTTCAAACCAGATACCGTTATCGCAGTCGGTGGTGGTTCTGCCCTTGATGCTGCTAAAATTGCACGCTATATCTACGAATACTCATTAGATCAAGAAGCGGATTTCCTTGATAGTTATGAAAAAGTCAGTGAGCTCTTCCTTGAATTGCAACAAAAATTCATTGATATTCGTAAACGGATTGTTCGTTTCAAACATCAAACCGTAACTCGTCTCTTCTGTATCCCAACGACATCTGGTACTGGTTCAGAAGTGACACCTTATGCTGTTATTACAGATGATTTCACACACGTAAAATACCCATTGACTGACTATGAATTGACACCGCAAGTGGCTATTGTTGACCCAGAATTTGTTATGACAGTACCTAAACGCACAGTAGCTCTTTCAGGACTTGATACTTTATCACATGCCCTTGAATCTTACGTATCAGTTATGGCGTCTGACTTTACACGTCCATGGTCTATTGAAGCTATTCGCTTGGTTATCGAAAACTTGGAAGACTCTTATAACTATGATCCTAAAAATCCAACGCTTCGCGGTGAACAGGCGCGTGAAAACATGCATTATGCAGCAACTCTAGCAGGTATGGCCTTCTCAAATGCCTTCCTCGGCATTAACCACTCAATCGCTCACAAGACTGGTGGTGAATTTGGTCTTCAACATGGTCTTGCTATCTCGATTGCTATGCAACACGTTATTCGCTACAATGGTGTTGCAGGAAATGTCAAACGTTCTGTTTACCCACGTTATGAAGAATACCGTGGTCAACGAGACTATGCAGACATTGCTCGCGCCCTTGGTCTTAAAGGTAAAGACGATGCTGAATTGGTTGAAGCTCTCTGCGCCCGTATTGATAAATTAATGCACGCTGTTGACGTAGAGCCAAGTCTGTCAGCTAACGGAGTAACCAAGAAAGCCTTTGATGCAGCTGTTGATAAGTTGGCAAGCTTGGCTTATGATGACCAATGTACACCAGCTAATCCACGTCAACCATACATTGCAGAAATGAAACAGCTCTTGATTGATATGTTCTAATAGAGTCTTGTATTCTTAAAGGAGAGTGGGACAAACCATGATGATTGTTGTGCAATCACCCACAGAAGAGTGTAATCGTGAAGATTACGTATAAAAAATTGGTAAATCGTCATGAAATGACAATTTCGATTTTGTTGTCCCACCTCCGCACAGTTTATTAGAGATTGATATGAACTAGCGCTCATAGAATTAGATAACCTCCAACAGTTCCCCAAACTGTTGGAACTATCACTTGCATAATTGAACACGAGCTGTGGATTGTGTCAAAAAGATGATTTCGCCTAGAGTCGCTTAACGACTCGTTGTTGAAATCCCTATTTTGACTTTATCCGCGAACGCTCTTTGTATCTTGATAATTGAACACGAGCTAAAAGCGTCGAGAAAAAGATAGCCTGCCTTATGCGCAAAGCGCATGACGTTAGGCTCCTATTTTCTTCTCGCTTTCTTAACGCTCTTTGTATCTTGCCTAGCAAGGGATAAGGACTTCTAATAAACCACTGCGTCAAACATTTTATATTGTACAGATTGAAGGAGTTTGAGACTTTTGTCCCAAACTCTTTTTTATGCGAAAAATAGCGGATCCTTAATTTTTTATATATACAGTTGACATATATAGTCTGACTGTATATAATGTATTTATAAAGTTAAACGATATATTTAAATATCACAAAAGGAGACCTTCACGAAAACACTCGGAAAATCACTCTATCTTTTTATTTTCTTTATTATTTCTCAAAGCTGGGGGATTGTCCTCGGTGTTTTAGGAAGCCGGGAGATTCTGACCGGCCAGCCTTTCAGGCCTAATTTGGCAGAACAGTTAATTGTCCTGCTGACTGTTTTAATCAGTCTGGCCTTCCTCATCTGGCTGGCCAGAGAGGCTAAATTTTTGAATTGGGATTTTAAACGCTGGAAGAAAAAAGATGCCCTAACCATTTTCCTTGCTCTGGCAGCCAGCAAGTGTATCGTTCATCTGGGCATGCTTGGTCTTAACTATTTTAATATCAAGAGCACTGCCAACGATCAGGCACTCAATCAGATCTTCGGAGGCTTTTCCTTTCCTGTTAGCTTTCTTATCATAGCTGTTTTCAACCCCATTATGGAAGAAATTATTTTTCGGGCAGGAATAATGACCTACGTCTGCGGCAAAAAGCCAGTCCTTGGCCTGATTCTGAGCTCATTGATTTTCGGTGCTGTCCACATGCCGACCAATCTCTTTAGCTGGTTCATTTACAGCGGCATAGGGTTTGTTCTGGCCTTTACCTACTATAAAACCAAGCGCCTAGAACTTCCGATTGCCATCCATATTCTGCACAACGTCTTGGCCGTAACCTTGTTCTAAAAAGAAAAGGAGGAACTGTTTTGAAACGCAGCAAGTATTTGCCTTTGACCGAAACCACTTACTACATCCTTATAGCTCTGCTTGAACCGGCCCACGGCTACCGTATTATGCAAAAGGTCGAGGAAATAAGCGACGGTGATGTCCGAATCGCTGCCGGCACCATGTACGGAGCTATTGAAAATCTGCTTAAGCTCAAATGGATAGAGGCCGTGCCCAGTGACGATAAACGCCGTAAAGTTTATGCTATTACTGATTCCGGCCGTCAGATACTGCAGCTGGAGACAGAACGCATCCGCAAACTCAGTCAGCTGGCTGAGAACTACCATTTATAGGAGGCTATTATGAAAAAATTTAAAGTATTCCTATCTAGTATTGCTAGTCAGGAAAAATGGATTAACAGCATTCAAAGTCGAGGTTATCGCCTGACCAAAGTCAGTTCATGGCTGCCGCTTTATACCTTTGAAAAAACGGCTAAAGAGCCGCCGATTGTACGATTAGATTTCAAAGATTATATCAGCCATGATAAGTTTGTGGATTATCTGACTCTTTTTGAAGACAGTGGCTGGAAGCACATTGCTGGCAGCCGTTGGGGCGGGATCCAATATTTTCAGCAGATGGGTGATGGAGGCTCAGAAGAAATTTTTTCAGATGAAGAGTCTGAAAAGATGATGATTAAGCGATTTTGCAATTACGCTTGGGAGCAAGGACTCTGCTGTTTCCTTCTTGTTTACTGCAGTTTTTCCATGAACTTTTTCGATCTGCTGGCTCCTGAAAAATGGGACTTTTCTAATCTGTTTGATTTATTGTTTTTCCCGTTGACCGCTCTTTTCCTTATTCCCTGTCCAGTCATCTTTGCTTTGTCATCGCTTTATTATCTCATCCGCGCCGCACGCCTGCAGTTTAAAAAATAGATATACGGGGTTCCGGCAGTTCTATAAAGTCTGCAAAAAAAGCGCGACACCTAGTTCACGCTGATTTTACCTGTATGGTAATTGATACTGAGACCTGTCTGAACATTGGGAATAAAGACATTAAATTCCAAACTGCCATCTGAAGATTTAGCTTCCAGCTGACGGCCGACAGCCACCAAATCGTCATTGTCCGCATAGACGAGAGTTACCCGATAGCGAACCCGTTTCTTACTGTCCAAAGCCCGTCGGATTTGGGTTTCGTAGTAATTTTGACCAGTAGAATCATCACTGTTTGCTTGATTGAACCAGGCGGTCTGAACAGCAATATTTGCTGGATTGCTGGTTGAAGCGTCAAACCCCTTAAGACTGCCTGCCAAGGCATAGGCAATCAAGTGTCCTCGGTCAACAGCATGGTCATAGGTTCCTGATAAATCGTGAAGCTGATGCCAGTCTTCAACCTTTCTTTGATTTTCTTAGATTCAATTGTCCTTTTATTAACGTAGACTATCAGCAATAAAATTAAAAGCCGCCCAATGAATGAAAGTTGAGTGGCTTGGTTTATTTTAAGGCAATATGATTGACAAAGCTTGTAGCTAAAAAAGAGAGAGCAAAAGACAGTTTCGAGAAGATTTGTAGAATGGCAGGGTGTTACATTAAAAGTCAAACACATTGTCCAAAGGATTATCAACAATCCAAATAATTTCTGGTGCTGTTTGCTTGATGGCCTCAGCGATTGTGTGTTGAGTTTCTTTTACACTGTTTAGAGAAATTCTCAAAGAGCTGCCTGTTTTAAGATTAACGGTTAGGTAACGATAGCTGCGTATTCCGTGGAACGTTCTATAATGAACGGTATAAGTCAAATTTGCAATATCTTCCCAAGGGACATGATAGCTCTTGAAGAAATTTTTTTGCAGTCTAAGTTCAAACATATTTCCTGACAAAATGGGTTTGTTGCTGACCAGCCAAATGAAGCCATAAACACTGACGCTAAGCCCGATACAAATAAAAAGCCAAGGGATCAGCAGCAAGAGGATATTTTGCTGTGCGGTGCCGCCATCTGATTCCATACTGGCCACAGCAGAAAAAACTGTCAGAAAAAAGAAGGCCATTCCGGCAAATACAAGGCCGAAGCAAACCATGAAGATAAGCATCGTTCGGTATCGGTAAAAAGCAAATTCTTTATACATGTTTTGTCCTTTCTTCTTTTGAGCATCCTATTAAAAGAGCTAGAATAGTGATATGAAAAGTGATTTTTATTATCTCAAATTAAGCGTGACAATTAAAAGACAGGGAAACAACTTTTCCTTTACAAGTCTGTAACTTTGTATTTTGACTTTTAAAGTATGGTAAAATGAAACACATTAGTTAGGAAAAAAGGAGGGAGTATGCTGACAGAAAATAGAAAAGCTGGATTTACGGGAAGTATCATCATTGGCGGAATCACTGTTTTGCTGGGACTCGTCTTTCTTACCTGTGCTATTTTAACCCGCAGCAGTGAGGTGCGGCTAGGTTATATTGTTGGGCCTGTTCTGGCTGGGATAGGGCTGCTGCATATAGTTTCGGGCTTCGTACAAAAGCGTCACAATGATTATCTTCACGGAGATATTTTTAGCATTTATCCAGAGTTGGTTGGCAATTTGCAAACAGCTAGAGACAATGCTAGTTACTGGGATGACAATCTGCGTTTTTTTGTTTATCGGCATCATTTGATGGCTTATTGCAACGGTTTTTTCGCTGTAGATTTAGCAAATGCCACTAAAATTTACCATCAGATTTTTCAGCCGCATAACACAAAAGGAGTTCCAGAAAAAGCACATTCTTTTCTGGTTATCACTGATAATGTCGGAAAAGATAAGCATGTCACGATTAATAATATTGGACAAATAACAGAAGAAGATCTCCAATCTTTCTTTAATTATCTCCAAGGACACTATCCCGCCATCCAAGTGGGTTATGAGAAATAAAGACAACTGCCGCCTAATATGATTGGGCGGTTATTTTTATCCCCAACACAATTATTCCTGAATCAACATTCTTGAAATACATAGCTTCCTATGTTAAAATGAATAGGAAGCTATGTAAAGGAGTTGCGATGACAGACGAAACACTTTCAGTTTTACTCAAACGAGCCAGCCTGGATTTTGATAAATTTGCCAATCAGTATCTGCAGGTTTACCAATTGAGCAATACTCAGTTTAAAATTTTAAAATATCTTTACCGTAAGCCAGTTCTAACTGTTACACAAAAAGAGCTGGAAATTTATTTTTCCATGACCAATCCGACGGTAACGGGTGTTTTGCAAAATCTTGAAAAAAAAGGTTATCTTTATCGCCAGCCCAATCCTGCGGATGCAAGGAGCAAGGTTATTGCTCTGACGGACAAGGCTTTGGGCTTTCGAGAAAAATTGCTGGCGCTGGGACAGGACATGGATGAGCAGTTCACACAGGCTCTTAGCAGTCTTGAAAAAGAGCAGCTCAGCTATTGTTTACAAAAATTACTAGGAGGAAAACATGCTAACAGCTAAAGAATGCGCCAATACAGCGCAGGAATTACAGGAAAATTTTAAACGTTTAGGCTACCCAATGGAGCAAGTGGCAAAAGATGTTCGCTTAAATGCGGCACAGGTGGAGGCTATTTTGCTGATGGCCAATCCGCAGCCAGGACATGTTTGGATGCTGCGGGATTATCTGGAAGATATGCTAAAAAAGGATGGAAAGAACCTCTATCCTTTCACACGTTTGGCAGATCACAGTGCTAATCGCTGGTTTTCTTATGACACCCCTTGGCGTTTTGATGAGGGAGACAGAAAATGACAAAGGACGCTGTTAATCTTGGGCAGAGCAAAATTGCAGGGCTGCTGAGAAGCTTTGCTATCCCTGCTATTATCGCTAATCTGGTTAATGCTCTTTATAATATTGTTGATCAGATTTTTATCGGACAAGGTGTGGGTTATCTGGGCAATGCTGCAACCAATATTGCCTTTCCCATAACTACCATTTGCACAGCGACAGCCTTGCTTTTTGGTATTGGAGCTTCGTCAAGTTTCAATATTGAAATGGGTAAGGGGAATACGGCGCGTGCCCGTAAGATTGTAGGCAATGCTTTCACCTCATTTGTGGTTGTTGGATTATTTATGGTGACGCTTATCCGCCTTTTTCTGGAGCCTCTTATGCTGGCTTTTGGTGCAACTGAACAAATCCTCAATTATGCTATGACCTACACGTCCATTACCTCAATTGGAATTCCGTTTCTTTTGGTCTCATCGGGCGGTGCCAGTTTGGTAAGAGGGGATGGCTCAGCTAAATATTCCATGGCAGCTATTGTCACAGGCGCGGTTTTAAATATTATATTTAATCCGCTGTTTATCTTCATTTTTCATTGGGGGATTGCGGGTTCTGCTTGGGCAACGGTTATCAGTCAGGTTATCTCAGGCTGTATGGTTTTTGCTTATCTTTTTCGTTTTAGGTCGGTTAGTCTTGAAAAATTAGACTTCCTCCCAGACTTTGGAGTTATTCGGGATTTTACAGCTCTAGGTTTGACGCCAATGTTTAATCAGCTGTCGGTAACTATTGTGCAAATTATAACGAATAATCTGCTGCGCAGCTATGGCGGAGAGTCCATTTACGGCAGTGATATTGCTATTGCAGTTGCAGGCATTGTTACTAAAATCAATACGGTTTATACGTCTATTATTTTAGGAATTACACAAGGTTCTCAACCTATTTTGGGCTTTAATTTTGGAGCCCAAAAACTCAACCGTGTGCGTGAAACCTATCGCCTCGTTGTTGCTGTCTCCACAGCGGTGTCTGTTTTAGCCTTTTTGATTTTTGAATTCTTTGCACCGCAGATTATTCAGCTATTTGGTTCTGAGAGCGCACTTTATCTGGAATATGGTGTGCGTTATCTGCGACTGTTTCTAGCCTTGGTATTTGTCAACGGCATGACCATATCGTCAACAACTTTCTTTTCATCTATTGGAAAGGCAAAGATTGGGGCTTTTCTGGCTCTGACCAAGCAGCTGTTCTTTATTTTGCCTTTGCTTATCCTTTTTGTGCATCTTTTGGGGATTAATTATATAATGCTGGCAGCTCCAGTTGCAGATTTCTTTGCTTGGTGCGTTACAATGTGGGTGGTTCGTAACCAATTTGTCCAATTAAATGTACAAGCAGGCGTAGCTTAGCTGCTGTTGAACGAAAATTTCCAGAAAATTTTGAAAACAGCCTTGAAAATCAAATTGAAAGTGCTATACTGTTTTTGAAAATAGTATAGAAAGAAGGTTTCTTTATGGAAACATTAGTATCATTCAGCAAATGGTTAAGTAAATGGTTTACTGTAGCTGTTGTTCTTTGGGCAATTTTTAATTATCTTTTACCCACAACCAGCAGCTGGGTTATTCCCAATACGTCTTATCTGCTTGGTTTAATTCTGTTTGGTATGGGGTTAACGCTGACAGCAGAAGACTTTAAACGCATTGCTAAAAAACCTGTTCCAGTGGTTTTAGGGACAGTTGCCCATTACATTATTATGCCAGGCTTAGCTTGGCTGCTTTGCCTTATTTTTCATTTAAAAGGTGCAACAGCAGCAGGTGTTATTCTCGTCGGTTCTTGCCCTAGCGGGACTTCATCAAGTGTCATGGCCTTTTTATCTGGCGGTGATGTAGCCTTGGATGTTTCCATTGAAACCTTGTCAACGCTCTTAGCGCCGGTTATGATTCCGACTCTTCTATCATTTCTTGCTGGCCAGTATGTTAGTGTTCCAGCAGCCAGTCTTTTTCTTAGTACTTTGCGTATCGTTGTTGTTCCAATTATTTTGGGGGTTATTATTCATAGTATTTTTGGAAAGAAAATAGATGCTGTTATCCGTATTATGCCTCTTATTTCTCAGATAGCTATTCTTTTGATAGTAGGGGCGGTTGTTTCTGCCAATCATGCCAATATTTTTACTGCAGCAACGGCTCTTGTTATCCCAGTTGTCATGCTTCACAACCTTTGCGGTTATCTGCTTGGTTTCACTTTTTCAAAATTGCTGCGCTTAAAAGAGGATCAACAAAAAGCCATTACATTTGAAGTTGGTATGCAGGATTCCAGTCTTGGTGCAACGTTGGCTATGAAGTATTTTGTCCCGCAGGCAGCTATTCCATCAACTATTTTTAGTATTTGGCATAACATTTCAGGATCGATTCTGTCATCTTGGTGGAAAAATCATTCTAAAAAACTGTAAGATAAAAAGACCCATCTAACTTATATATTTTAAAGATGAGCATGAGACAAAAATCGGGATTTCGGAGAAATTGATTTCTCAGCATGCCCTAGTTTTTTAGTTGCTGACCTGAAACAGTCCAGTGAACTGTTTTTGATACTTGCAAGTAAAGTGACAAAGGTATAAGGAATTGGATACTTTTGTCCTAGTTTCAGACTGCTAATTGGTCAAACCCTTCAAAACAGTGAATGCTTGTGCTATACTAAGTCTGATAGAAGGGAGTGAGACAGACAAATGACTAATATCTTAAAAGCCGTTTTTCCACAGTGGCAGGGTGGTGTTAACCCCAATTATATTTTAGGTGCGCAACTAATGGATCTCATTGTTCCTAATAGCAGTGCTATTGAAAGGGTTGAGATACCTGTGGCTATGCAGGATGGTTCTGACCTGCTTGAGAGAAAAAATGGTATTGATGCGAGTGAAAGCCTGCATCAGCAAATCGTTTATTTTCAGCAAGTATTGAATGAAAAGCAGCCCCAAAGAGTGCTTACAATTGGGGGCGACTGTGCCGTTAGTTTAGCCCCGTTTGACTATCTAAATGGACGTTATGGTGATAAGCTTGGTCTTATTTGGCTGGATGCTCATCCAGATGTCTCAGGTGAGGGTCAATCACACCATTTACATGAAATGGTTGTCAGTACACTGATGAAACAAGGGGCAAAAGCTTTTAATGACCGTATCGCAAATACTCTTTCTTCTCGGCAGGTTTTAATGGCAGGCTTAATCAAAGAAGATTTGCGGCCGATAGACCAAAATGTCTATAACTTTAAGCTGGAGCTGCTGACAGCTCAAGAACTTCAGCAAAATCCAGAAAAACTGGGTCAGTGGCTGGAAAGTCAGGGCTTTGACAAGGTAGCTGTGCATTTTGATTTAGATGTTTTGACCCCTGAAGATTTCAGATCCATCTATCCAGCAGAACCAGGCTTAGATGCAGCCGATTTTCCAGCTGCTGTGGGTCAATTGACCTTGCAGGATCTTGCGAATGTTTTTAGGGTCATTGATGAAAGTGCCGATTTAGTCGGTCTTACTATAGCTGAACATATGGCTTGGGATGCCTTAAGGCTGCGTCAGTTGTTAGGCAGTTTGACATTTTTCAATGGTTCTTGAAAAAATCGCTGTGCAGCCAACTTTGGAAGAGGCGATAATAAATTTCCTCTTCAATATAAATTAAAATCATTCTGGATATTCAATTATCCAGTTTTTTTAATTCCTAAGTCAAATATCTTGCTATTTTATCACTAACTAGTATAATATGCTTTATAAAATGTAACTTATATAGTTACAACGTTGATTTTTTAAGGAGGAAGACATTATGTCAAAGGTTACAATTTTTGGTAAAGGAAATATGGGAACAGCCATCGGAGGTCTGTTTGAAAAGGCAGGTCATGCGGTTTCTTACATTGGATCAGAGGATAAGGAAGCTGCTGTTGGTGATTTAGTGGTGCTGGCAGTGCCCTATCCGGCTGTTGCAGGAATCTTAGAAAATTACGGTAAGGGGTTTGAGGGGAAGGTCGTTGTTGATATTACCAATCCTGTTGATTTTGAGACTTTTGATAATTTAGTTGTACCGTCCGACAGTTCTGCGACAGCAGAATTGGCAAAAGCAGCACCAGATGTTCGTTGGGTCAAAGGTTTTAACACGAATTTTGCTGCAAGTCTGGTAACAGGTCAGGTGGCAGGCAAAGAGACAGCACGTGTCATGCTGGCCTCAGATGATGAAGAGGCAAAAGCAGCAGTGGCAGAGGCTCTGGCAGGCAGCGGCGTTGGTATGCTTGATGTGGGCGGTTTGAAACGGGCACGCGAATTAGAAGCGTTTGGCTTCCTGCAAATTTCATTGGCAGCACAGGAAAAGATTTCATGGACTGGCGGCTTTGCCGTTTTAGATTAAGGAGGCGCAATGGTTTACGCATATGATTCCAAAATCCGTCTGGGAGAAGTTGTTCTTAACGTTCATGATTTGGAAAAGCAGGTGGCTTTTTACAGTGACGGTATCGGTTTTAAAGTCTTGAAGCAGACAGGAGAAGCGGCTTATCTAGGCTTGGCTGGCTCAGATGAGGTTCTCATGCGACTGGTCAAAACAGCTTTGCCGGCTGAAGATAATTATGGTCTTTACCACACGGCTATTCTGGTGCCTGACCGTCTCAGCCTTGGAGCGGCACTGAAACATTTAGTAACGAACGGCCTGCCGCTGACCGGCGGTGCTGATCATGGCTACAGCGAAGCTATTTACCTAAACGACCCAGAAGGCAATGGCATCGAGATTTATCGTGATAAGCCAATGGCAGAATGGGATATTCGTGAGGACGGGCGCATTATTGGTGTGACCGAGGAGCTGGATGCTGATGGGGTTCTGGCAGAAGCTCCGGACTGCGATTCGTTCACTCTGAGCGAGGGGACCGTCATCGGGCATGTGCACTTGAGTGTCAAAAATGCTATCGCTTCGTCCAAGCTTTATCAGCGTGTCTTTGATTTGGGTGACAAGATGACTATCCTGTCGGCTTCTTGGATCGCCTCTGGGAATTATCACCACCAGCTGGCCTTTAACCAGTGGGCGGGGTCTCATTTGGCTAAACGCCGGAAAGGGTTGCCAGGTCTTAACTATCTGACCGTCTATCTTGCTGATGAGCTTTTCTTTAAGGCGGTTTTGAAAAAGGCGGTGCTTTATGGCCTGACAGTGCTTGAATCCTCAGAAAGGGAGTTTTGGCTGGAAGACAGCGACGGTATTCAAACGCGGGTTATCTTGGAAAATCTATAGGAAAGCTGACTGGATGTGAGCTGCGCCTGGGAAAATTTAGTAAAAAGTTTCTGTATTGCACAGGACTGGATCCTTTTTATGTTGTTTTGATGCCTTTGCTGCTGCAGTATAAATTACCGCAGTTTCTGCCTCAAATCTGCCTCAGTATTCTCATAAAATCACCGAGATTTTGGGAAAAAGCTGCGCTATAATACGAGCATGAAGAAGTTAAGTGATTTTGGAAAATTTTAGAAGAGAGGTAACTCTTATGGAAAACACAAAATCATTCAATCTTAAATCAGCTCTTGTACTGGGTGCATTGGGGCTTGGGTTAGCCGCTGGCGGAACAGCTTTTCTGGGCAGCCAGCAGGTCAGTGCAGAATCCGCAACTGAGACGACAGCAAGTTCGACTAGTGAAGAAAACTACACTGCCGCGCAAGAAAGACAAGAAATCTTATCAGCAGTCAGCTCTTCTAAGAACTTGACAGAAGATCAAAAAACAGCTTTTACTAAGGCAACAAATGAAGCCGCACAGTATGACAATACCTTTGACAGCCTGAACAGCCAACTGACTCAGCTTGAAAATCAGTATTTGTCAGATTACAACAAGGCTTATGACGCTGCCTTTTCGGATAATGAAAGCACTTGGAACAAATTTGACAACTCTCTGTCAGACACTGATGACAAGACTTCAGATAATGCGTCATCAGATAGCAATTCCTCAAGCAATGAAGACGATACGGCCTATTGGACTAAACAAATCAATGAATCAACCAGTCTGACAGATGCTGAAAAATCTGCCTTGACTACCGATCTTAAGGAAGCTGCTCAAGTTGATTCAACCTACTCAGCACAACTGACAGCTTTTGACAATGCTGCTTCAGATTTGTATACTCAGTATGAAACAACTGAAAAATCAGTTGAGGCCATCTACACCAAATACGGTGTAACCGATGACATGTGGCATACTCTGTATGCCAATGATACAGTAGCCACAGACAGCTCAGCTGCTAACAAATAGCAAGTTTATTTCGATTTTTTGTCTCTATTTTGATTCATTGTGCTATTCTTAAAAATAAATGGATGATTGGCTGTGTGCCAATCATCTTTTTGCATAGGCAGCTAAATACTGCTCAAATTTGGCCATCATTTTGTGCAGCATGATGAGATTGAGGTAAGTCAGCAAAAAGACAGGAAGGAAGTAAAAAAGCGTCTCCCAGCTGCTTTGCCAGTAATGGCTGATAATCAGATACATGACAGGAAGCTGCAAGGCTGCACTCAGTACTCCTGGCACGTAGCCTTTGAACCGCCAGCACATGACATAATGCATTAAAAAGTGACTGGTATAAGCCAGACAAACAGCTAAATAAAGCAGCGACAAGTGAGACAATTGGCTGATTCCTGAGAGGAACAGTAAGATAATGAATTCCTCCAGCACGGCGATGGAAAAAGCGGCTGTATGGCTTGTTTGTCCGAAGTAATTTTTGGAAAAGCTTCGCGTCCGTTGGCGTTTCTTCCAATCAGAGACCATTATGATCTCCTCAAAATCATGCAGGATAAAAAGAATGGGCAGCATCCAGTAATCAAAAAGTATGGACATGACATTTCTCCTTTGTGAAAATTTCTTTTTTTGCTACAATCAGTCTAAACCTTTGAACAGCAGTGTTCAAGAGGAATCAAGCAAAGAGGACAGATTGGCCGATCTGTCACGGAAAGGTGAAGAATGACTCAAAGAACGACTGATACGAAAAATCGCTTGGCACAAGTTTTTATCACCAAGCTGGCTAAAGACAGTTTCAGAGAGATTACTATAGCTGAAATTGCGGCTGATGCCGGCTGTTCCAGAAATACGTTTTACAGGCATTTCAAGGATAAGTATGATCTGCTGGCTTACTTTTTTAATCAGCTGCTTGAAGCTTATCTGCTGGAGTTAGAAAAACAGCAGCCCCGTAATTTTGAGCAGCTCTTGGTGGTTTATTTCAGTTTTTGGAAGGCACAGGAGCAGTTTGTTTGTTTACTGAGACAGCAGCATTTGCTGACTTTCGCCTTGGATCTTTATAGTCAGAAAATGCTGGCTTTTCTTGAGACTTCAGACCTTGCTTGGCATCGGTCTCCTGACGATGAGCGATTGGTTTTACTCTTAACGACGGGTGGCTGCTGGAATATTTTAAATTATCATTTGCAAAAGGATCTGGATATTGAGCCAGAACTGCTAGCGCATGACATCTGCCGGCAGATAAAGCATTTTCAGTTTTTCTTGTGAAGCAATCAATAGCAGAAGTTTCTGTGATAAAATGAGGCATTGGCCTTTTTCAATATCCGAAATATTTTTTGCCACAGTTCTGCCGCAGCTTTCTCGCAGATTGACCGAGAAATCGGAACAGGCTTTAGTTATAATACTTTTTGACGGCAGTTGGTCATTGGCTGTCGTTTTCTCCTGTGTTTATGTTATGATAGTAGAAGAAAATTGGCTGTCCAAAAAGAAAGGAGTCCTATGGCTAAAGTTTATGTTGCTGATGACGAGAAGAACATCCGTGAGCTGATTGAGCGCGCCTTGACTAATCTTTTATCCAATGCGCTGCGTTATGCCAAAACCCTGATTAAAGTTTCCACCAAAAGGGTCGGTCATCAGCTGCAAATCACCATTGCTAATGATGGCGCAGCCATTTCTCCAGAAGATCGCAACCACATCTTTGAGCGCTTCTACAAAGGAGCAGGCGGGAATTTCGGGATTGGGCTGGCCATGACCAAGGATATCGTTGAGCGCCACGGCGGAAAGATTGAAGTAGTGTCAACAGCGGCAGAGACTCAGTTTATCATTTACCTGCCCATGGATGAGTAAAAAGGAGTGACTATGATGTACCAACTTATTGCATTTGATATGGATGGGACGCTTTTGACCAGTCAAAAGACGATTGCCCCAAGCAGTTTAGAAGCTATAAAACGCGCACATGCAGCTCGTAAACAGGTAGCTCTGTCAACAGGGCGTTTTCTCTCAGAACTGGCTATCTATAAAGAGCAGCTCGAAGGCATTCGTTATGGCGTTCTTGCAAGCGGGGCTCTTGTGTATGATTTTGAAAAAGAGCAGATTCTATCTCAGCAGATGTTGCCTAGTCGGATTATCGATAAGATTAGGGCAATAGCAGAGCCAGAAAATGTGATGGTCATGGGAATGATTGATGGCCAAGGCTACCTTCAGCGTTCTCACCTAGAGGCAATTGCGGACTACCACATGGAAGATTATGCACCGCTTTACCAGCAAACAGCTGTTTTAGTAGATGATATCTATGAGCTGCTCACCAAAGAAAGAGATAATTTTGCCAAAATAGATATGTATTATCTAAGGGCTGATGAGCGTGACCGTGCCTATGATGAGCTAAGTACAGAAAACATCGCTGTCGTTAAGGCAGAAGAAAGCGGCCTTGAAATCACTGCAAAAGGTGTTGAAAAAGGACAGGGTCTAGCCTTCTTAGCTCAGCAGCTTGCTATTCCTTTGTCACAAATCATTGCCGTTGGTGATGCAAATAATGATGAAAGCATGATTCGTGAGGCTGGCTTAGGGATTGCCATGGGAAATGCCAATGCCATGATTAGGGATACAGCGGATGTCCTTGTCTCAGATAACGATAGCGGCGGCTGTGCCCAAGCAATTGATGATTATTTGTTAAAGGAATAACTAGACGTCATCTTATCATAACAACGATCCTGCGGGGAAGGTTAAAAAGGGAAGATGGGTTTAAACGCTTGATGATTTCTTGCCTAGATGTATTTATCTTGGATTTAGAAATAGTACTCAATATGAAAACAAAACTGGGAGTTTCTTTAATATCTTCTGTATCTTTTGTACTCAGTGAGATCAGCTTTTTAACCTTGGGACAAACAACGATGATATCATCTGCCTTTTATGTCTTAGTCCAAGTGATACTCCTAAAAAAGCTGACCTTGAAGATCCTTCTGCAATTCCTTTCTTTTTGACCGTTGGTTAGGTTTTATCTCTTTTCATTTTATCTAGTCTCTTCTTCACTTGGTGCTTGCCATTATAATCACGATCTTTGGCACTATCTCGTTGGAGCTATGATTTGTCTGAGGTTGGGCTTTTTGCTCAGCCTCTTAGTTTTGCTCCATTAGCTTCTCCTCTTCATGTCGTAACTGGCCGCAGATAGCTTGAGGCTGAGACAAAAAATTTCGGATGGCAAAAATCAGGAATCTGGAACAATAGAACTCTGACTCATTTTGCGGATAAACACAGCATTGCTATGGTCTTTACAGGGGTAAGTCATTTTAGGCATTAAAAATGATAAGAAGCGAAAATATCTTTGCTTCAGTCCTGAGACAAACTTCTTTTTGAGGTTTGTCTTTTTTAGGTTTTAGATTTTATCGTCCTTCAAAAACTTGTTTTAACTAATACTCAAAGAAAATCAAAATCAGACTAGGCAACGTCTTAAGAAAATCCGCTAATGCTGGATTTTCTACGCCAAGCTCCATGGAGCTGGCTAAAGACCTTACTAGCTCGTTGGTGAAATAATATCGATTTCACCTCCTCGCGTCGCAACGAGCCGCAGGTAGCTCAAAAGGTCTGGGGAGCTTTTGAGGTTATGGCAATAAGGAAAGCTTGCCTTTCCTCAAAAAGTACGGCAAGCTGAAGTCAACGACGTATAGTATAAAATCTAAGTTTAATTAGTTGACATTCTTATAAGAGGGGAGTAGGATTACTGTCATCATCATTTTTGGTTCCTATGGAACTTTATTTTATAGAAAGAAGAGGTCACACAATGAACAAATCTCAAATTATCGCATTTTTACAAGAACTGGTCAATGATATGTTCCGCCAAGCTAATATTCATCAATTAGTTGCGATTCAATTCGGTGCACAAGGCTTTTCAAAACTAGAAAAGAAATATCAGGATCACGCTAATGAAGAACGTGATTTTGCGCAACAATTTGCTAATCGCATTCTAGATCTGGGTGGCCAATTATCACTGACAGCCACTGAAGGCGAAACAATTCCGACAGCACCTTTGGAATGGCTTAAGGCTGACTACCAAGCATCTAAAGATGGTTTTGCTGCTTTGGCTGATATCCCGAAAGCTTTGGCCTCAGACCTTACAACCTATGATCTTTTCAAAGACTACTATAAAGACGAAGAAGAGAATCTCTACTGGACAGAAAATCAGCTCAACTTGATTGAAAGCATTGGCTACCAAAACTGGTTGGTCACTCAACTCTAAAACTAGACGACTTTATGAGTGTGAGCTATATCTTTGTCCTTTTTAGGAAAAAAGTAGGATAGCTCATCATAAGAAATAAAGGAGGAATACTTATGACTGAAAGTAAAGAAGAATTGCAGGCTCGCATCGGTGATTTGGCCTATGAAGTCACGCAACATAATGCAACGGAACGAGCTTTTACAGGCCAATATGATCACTTCTTTGACAAAGGCATTTACGTTGACATTGTCAGTGGGGAGCCTCTCTTTTCATCGCTAGATAAGTATGATTCTGGTTGTGGCTGGCCGGCCTTTACAAAACCGATTGAAAATGACATGGTGACTAATCATGAGGATCGCTCCTTTTTTATGCGCCGCACGGAGGTTCGTAGTCGTCAAGCCAATTCACATCTGGGGCATGTCTTTCCTGATGGGCCAAAAGAGGCTGGTGGACTTCGCTACTGCATCAATTCGGCTGCGCTAGAGTTCATTCCTTACGATGAACTAGAGGAAAAAGGATATGCTGATTATAAGAATCTTTTCAAATCGGAATAGCCTTTACCAATTGACAGAATCATTTTCTTTTCTATAGGGTATGCTTAAAAGGAGGATAATATGAAAACGATTTACCTAGCAGGCGGTTGCTTTTGGGGTGTTGAGGGCTACTTTGACCTGATTGAGGGCGTTGTTGATACGACAGTTGGTTATGCTAATGGCCGCTCCGCTATCACAAATTATGCTATCATTAGTATCACAGATCATGCCGAAACCCTCTCTATCACCTATGACCCCTCCATTATCACTTTAGAAGAGCTCTTACAGCATTATTTTCGCATCATTGATCCTTTTTCTGTTAATAAGCAGGGCAATGACATTGGTCGTCAATACCGTACAGGTATCTATTACACAGATGACGCTGACAGAGCTGTCGCTGAAACTGTGATGAATCAAATCAGTCGCAACTATCATAATAGACCATTAGCCGTTGAACTGGCACCGCTTAAACATTTCATTGAGGCAGAAGAATACCATCAGGATTATCTGGAGAAAAATCCTGGGGGCTATTGCCATGTTGACCTCAATTTGGCTAGAGTTCCATTGGATAATGAGTTAAGACTATAAAAAAATAAGGCGAAAGCCTTTTTTTGAGTTTTATGCAGGTTTTATTTAAGCCGTGAAATTGCCCACTGTGGCTATTATAGCGCTATAATTCCTCAAGCCAGCAGAACAAGGACAGCTGTCCGTATGGCTATTGCCAGATTGGAATTAATGCTTTTTGCCAAGATAAAATGCCAAGGCAGCCAACAGAGTGGAAAGCACGATAAATACTGCTCACATAAAAAACTCTTTATAAAACAAACTTTTGAAAAAAATCACAACAGGTCTTGGAAGTCCAGCTTGTCTAAATATATTATAATGATGTCAAAAAATGAAGGGAGACGCTTATGCCGCAAGAGATATTTGATGAACTAGCCCGGCTGGAATCAGTGGAAGCCATTGTTTTGGGAGGTTCACGAGCAGGTCAGGACTATGATGAGCAGTCAGACTATGATGTCTATGTTTATCTGACAGAGCCGTTTGACCAAGCCGTGAGGCAGCGTATTTTTGAAAAGCACTGTTCCTACATAGAGTACGGCAACAGTTTTTGGGAGTTAGAAGATGATGGCCTGCTGAACAATGGCATTGCCATCGAATTTATCTACCGCAATCTAGATGACTTTACTGGAGAGATTGCCTCAGTTGTCAGGGATTTTCAGGTTTACAATGCCTATACGACAGCCATGTGGTACAATCTGCTCAACAGTAAAATCATTTTTGACCGTAACCAGCGCTATGAAAAGCTGCAGAAGGACTTTGATCTGCCTTATCCTAAGGGACTGAAAGAAGCGATTATCGAGCGGCAGCAGGCTTTGCTTCAAACACATATGCCTGCCTTTCCTCATCAGATGAAGAAGGCCTTGCAGCGGGGAGATTTAGTGGCGGTCAACCATCGGACGGCAGAATTTTTGGCTTCTTATTTTGAGCTGCTTTTTGCGGTCAATGAGCTTGCGCACCCCGGCGAGAAACGCATGCTGACCTATGCTAAGCGCTGCTGCAGGCTCTTGCCGGCTGATTTTGAGGAGGATATGGCGGCGCTTTTTAATCACATATTTGATGAGCAAAGCACGCTTATTGCTGATAAATTGGTCACTGAATTGATGGCTTTAACCCTGCTGTAGACATCTTTCTCAGCAATGGCTTCTTTATTTGAGCGCAGAAATTGACAAATGAGTAAAAGTTATTTAATCTAGTCACAGTGATTTTTAAGAAGGAGAATAAATTATGAAAGTAGCCACATTTATTGAACCGGGACAAATGGTTATTGCAGAAACAGAAAAATCAAAAATTGAGCAGCCGACAGATGCAGTTATTCGTGTCGTTCGTGCTTGTGTCTGTGGCTCAGATCTCTGGTGGTATCGCGGTCAGCAAGATAAAAAGTCAGGGACTTTTGCAGGACATGAAGCGATTGGAATTGTCGAAGAAGTCGGATCTGAAGTGACCGATATTCAAGCAGGAGATTTTGTAATTGCTCCTTTTACGCATGGCTGTGGATACTGCGCTGCCTGCAAAGCTGGTTTTGATGGTTCCTGTCAAAACTACCAGTGGGGCGGTGAGCCTATTGGCTACCAAGCCGAATATTTACGCTTTAAAAACGCCAATTGGGCTCTTGTCAAGATCCCTGGTCAGCCATCAGATTATTCAGATGCTCAGTTAAACTCTTTTTTGAGTCTGTCTGATGTTATGGCAACTGGTTATCATGCTGCTAAAACAGCAGAAGTTAAGAAAGGTGATACGGTCGTTATCATGGGTGATGGTGCTGTTGGTCTTTGCGGTGTTATCGGAGCTAAATTGCTGGGAGCTGAGCGTATTATCGCTATGAGCCGATATGAAGAACGTCAAAAACTGGCGCTCGAATTTGGAGCAACAGATATTATCGCTGAACGTGGTGATGAAGCAGTGGCCAAAATCTTGGAACTGACTAATAATGCTGGGGCTGATGCTATTCTTGAATGCGTCGGGACGGAGCAGTCGGTTGATACAGCAGTCAAAGCAGCACGTCCGGGTGCTGTTATCGGACGTGTAGGTGTTCCTGAAGATGCCAATATGGATACCAATCAGCTTTTCTTTAGAAATGTTGGGCTACGTGGAGGTATAGCATCTGTTACTGGTCCAGATAAGGAAATTCTCCTAGATGCTGTTTTATCGGGTGAAATTAATCCTGGTAAGGTCTTTACTAAGCGTTTTGCTTTGGATGATATTCAAGCGGCTTATGATGCTATGGACAAACGTGAAGCTATTAAATCTCTGATTCTTGTTTCAGAGTAAGTCAAAAGATGAACAGACGATTAAGCTGTTCATCTTTTTCTGTTTTAAGGAGAATAATGAATGAAAAAATTAAAGGAGCGTTTTGATTTTGGTACTTATTGCAAATGGTAAGCAACAGCGGCAGAAATGAATCTTGTCAGTCCAGGATTGCCATACTTAGCAAAATACGCTTTAAAACGTGAATCGCAGACATAGGACTTTGCAATATAAATCAAAACTTCATCTGAAAAATCACTGACCATCAGTAAGGCTGTTTTCCACTGTTCAACAGCTGCCGCTACTTCTGCTGCCGAAAGCGGTAAGTGACTGACTCGCTTAAATTCTTGGAAGACTTGGTCAAACTGCTGATTCATTTTTTGAGCATACTGAGTCTTTTCAACAGAATCAAGCTGTGCCTGCCGGTCTTGATAAGTTTGATAGGCTAATGTTCCTCCATAGCGGAGCTCTGCTTCAGCCTGATATTGGGAGTTCAATGGTTTTTCAAAGACAGCAAGATCAATCAGCGGCGCTCCAGCCAGAAAGTTTTCCAGTTCTGCCTTCTTTTTTTGTAAATCCTGAATTTTTTGTGCCAAGTTTGTCTGCTGCTCCTCTAAAATCGGACGCAAGTCCTCATCACTGAGTTTGAGTAAGGACTGGATTTCTTTGATAGAAAAATCCAAGGCTTTGAGAAAAAGGATGCGCTGCAAGTCAATCAAATCCTGCTGACTGTAAGTGCGGTAACCATTTGCCAACTTCCCAGCTGGCAGGAGACCGATTTGGTCGTAATAGTGCAATGTTCGCTTGGTCAGACCCGTAATGATCATGATTTCTTTTAGGGTATAGTCTCTGTCCAAAATTCTTCTACCTCCGCTAAGATTTCTGAAGCTGGCAAAAGCGTTGCTTCTTCAATGGATTGACCCGTTTTTGCTAAATAGTATTTTACCAAATAATAACCGCAGGCGTAACCTGCACAATAAGGCATGCCAACCCTGTCTTGCCCCATCATAGCAGCAATCTCATCACCATAGAGATAGGCAGTGATCTTCTGCATCCCTCTCACATCAAGGTGTTCATGCAGGAAAGGCTTAATCACTTGATTGAGCGTCTCCCAATCTGTCTTAGCTACCCAAGGTCCTAGGTTTTCTTCGCCATACATCTGAACAGCAAAATTCTCTGCTAGACCTTCAGCTACAATCATTTCCTTCAGAGAACCACCATCCCAGTCGATAAATTGATAGCGGACGTTATGATTGATTTCGTGAGCCAGCGCAGACTGGACACGATTTAACGTATCACAATTAGGCACTAAAGACAAGAAAATATAGCCGGGAATGCCGCCATCTCCGCTGTAACCATCATTAATCTGCAGCATGGGGGCAGTTGGATTGGCCAGTAAAGCCGTAAAGGTATAGTCTTGGACTGGCAGCTGAAAAGCATTAAATCTTGCCAAACTGTCTTGGATAGCTTGAGCACATTTTTCCCAAAAGTCATCATCCAAGCGGTCAATGCAAACTTGATGCTGATCTGTCAGCGTTTCAGGCATGAGGTGCATCCAAGAAAGCAGCAGCATGATGTCAAAACCGCCAGCCTGCTTAGCCTCATAAGGAATCCCCTGTTTGTAGAATTTTGGTTTAAAAGGTGCAAGTACTTGTTCTTTAAAATAAGATCTTCTTTCTGCCACAGGCATTTGCAGCAAATCACGATAAACCTTATCTGAACGAATGATATGAATGGTCATTTTATTTTCCTCCTATATCTGACAGTATAAAGGATGACGTAAGGTGACAGTCAAGTCATAATAATCAAACTGGCTAACATCTTAAGAACTTGTATTCATAAGAATTTTTGTGACAGTCTGCCTTAAGTGGTGGGGACGGCAGCGGCCGACTACATCGTTCCATGCCTAATTTTCGAGCCTAAGGTCTCGAAAATCCCCACGATTGCTGCCCGAAACGGGCAACAATCTCATCACCACGGCGGCAACTGTCGTCTTAGCGACCTTTCGGTCGCTTTTTTCTACCTATATCATTCAGATGAATTTTGTGAATACAGGTTCTAAGAGATTTTGTCTAGTTTATACTCTTTGAAAATCAAAACTATACTTTGTTGACTTCAGCTTGCCGTACTCCAGTACAGCCTGCGCTTTGTTGCGACGCGAGGAGGTGAAATCGATATTATTTCACCAACGAGCTAGTAAGGTTTTTAGCCAGCTCCATAGAGCTTGGCGTAGAAAATCCAGCATTAGCGGATTTTCTTAAGACGTTGCCTCGTCTAATTTTGATTTTCTTTGAGTATTAGTGTAACCTATTCAGTTCATTTTCCGGCTTTTTGTTGCTTCAGATACTGTCATTATTTCCAGTGACTAAAAACCTCGTGGGTCAAAGGAAGAGGCAGCAGGCTATAAATATGGTATAATGACAATCATTAACAGAAAGGATTGATTTTACAAGTGACATCACTGATTGAACATAAGCGGGTTGAGTTTACGGAACTCTTTTATGACTTGGTTTTTGTTTATGCGATTTCTAAAACGACAGGTCTCATTCATCATTTGCATGGTGGCGTTCTGGCTCCCTTAGCATTTCTTACCTTTTTGACCTGTCTTATCGTACTGGTCAATACTTGGATGTTGCAGACCATGTTTACCAATCGCTACGGGAAGAATTCTCTCTTTAACATGCTAACCATGTTTGCGGATATGGGTCTGCTCATGCTCTTGTCCAATATGTTCACCCTTCATTGGCAGAGTAACTTTTATTTCTTTGCTTGGGTGCTGGGGATTCTGTCCTTGACGCTTCTCCTGCAATATGGGGTACAGTATAGGCAGCCTAGCAGCAGCCCAGAGGACAAGGAGATGATAAAAGGCTTCTTTTACATCCTAGGAATACGATCAGGTGGCGTTTTTCTCAGTGCCCTGCTGCCTTATGATATAGCTATCTGGGTCTATTTTGCGGCAATCTTCATCTCCTTTGTTATGCCTCTCTTTTTTAGCAAGAAGATGAATCAGGTGCCCATCAACTTCCCTCACTTAGTGGAGCGGATTTCGCTTTTGGTTATTATTACCTTTGGGGAAATGATTATGGGGGTGGCTAATTTCTTCACGCCTGCCACCTTTAGTTTTAACTCAATTTGCTACCTCTTCATAGTCGTCTTTCTTTTCCTTTTTTACTTTGGAGAATTTGATCATGCCCTTGATGAAAGTAAAAAGACCTTAGGTATGCGGCTTATTTACAGCCATTACTTGATTTTTACAGGCTTGCTGATGATGACCGTCTCCATGACTTTCTTGTCGGAAAACGAGGTTAATCATCTCTTTGCTGTTGGCTTTCTTTATATAGGTCTTTTTCTATTTTTAATAGCTGTGCTCTTAAATGGCAGCTACAACAAGCCCGCTTATCAATGGACAAAAGACTATCTACTGAAAACAGCTGCGCTTTTTGTGCTTGGACTAGTCCTGAGCTTGACCTTTGCTGCTTCTAGCAATCTGGTCATCTACATCACCACCGCAGTCATCTTCCTCATCTGGCTAACCTTTATCCGCTTCTACCTCAAGCAGCACAAGGTATCGAAAGATGACCATGAAATTTATTTTATCTAAAATCTGTCACAAATTATCAACACCATGGCGTCTATTGTTGTGGTGTTTTTCCTTTGATGGGGTATAATAATAACATCAAATAAATCAAAAGAGGTAACAACATGTCAAAAGTCATTTTAATCACAGGAGCCAGCAGTGGGATTGGCTACCAAACAGCAGAAGAACTCGCTAGTCAAGGCCATATTGTTTACGGGGCTGCTCGTCGTGTAGATGCGATGGAACCTTTGAAAGCTAAAGGTGTTAAAGCACTTCGCTTGGATATTACAGATGAAGCTTCTATCAATGCTGCACTTGACACCATCATCAAGCAAGAAGGCCGAATCGATGTCTTGGTTAATAATGCCGGTTATGGTTCCTATGGTGCTATCGAAGATGTGACTATGGAGGAAGCCAAGGCGCAGTTTGAGGTCAATGTTTTTGGCTTGGCTCGCTTGACGCAGTTGGTCTTGCCTTACATGCGCCAGCAAGGTTCTGGGCGTATTGTTAACGTTTCTTCTATGGGTGGTCGTTTGACCAGCTATCTTGGGGCTTGGTATCATGCCACAAAATATGCTGTTGAAGCTTTCTCTGACGCCCTTCGTATGGAAACAGCTGATTTTGGTATTGATGTCTCTATCATCGAACCTGGCGGTATCAAGACGGATTGGGGCTTTCTTGCAGCTGATAAATTGGAAGCCTCTGCTAAGGGCGGTGCCTATGAAGCACAAGCAACCGAGGCTGCAACCGGCATGCGTAAGCAATATTCAGGTAACATGATGTCTGATCCTAAGATCATCTCTCGTGCTATCTCTAAGGCAGTCAACAGTCGCCGTCCCAAAGCTCGCTATCTGATTGGCTTTGGAGCCAAACCTTTGGTCTTTCTCCATGCCATCTTGCCAACACGTCTCTTCGACAAAATCATGAAAAATGCTAGTTAAGGAGCAACCATGAAATTACAAATGAGCCCTCAGTATTTCCAGTTTCTGGAAAGTATCGGTGTGGATTTTCAAACCCTTTTAGAAACAGCAGGTCTTCCTGATGGGACTTGGCAGACCGAGCTGAAACTCTCCACCTTGGACTATTACCATCTTTTAGTGGCTTTTGATAAATGGCTGAGCGATGAGCAGATTTTAGCCATGAGCCGCCTGAAAGACATTCAAATGTTTATGCCGCCCTTCTTTGCGGCGCTGTCTTCCAAAGACGGACTATCAGCTATCCAGCACTTTGGCAAATTTAAGAAAATCACAGGTCCGATTATTGTCGATATGGAGATGTTTGATGACTTGGTGCGCGTGACTTATCGTTACGATTATGCCGGACTCGATCTGCCGCGCTTTGCGGTGCTCAACGAGCAATATCTCTTGCTGGATATGATCCGAACAGGAACAGGACAAGAGATTAAACCTGTGCGCATAGGAACACCATTTGACTACAGCAAAGAAGTCATAGAAGCCTTTGGCTGTCACATTGAACAAATGGACGGCAATGAAATAGTCTTTCGCAAAGAAGATTTAGAACTGCCCTTTATCACGGCTAACAACATCATGCTGGACTACCTAGAGCCCCAGCTCAAGGAACGTTTGGCAGAGAATATTTCAGGCGAAAGCTTTACAGGTGTTGTCCAGCAAAAGCTCTATCAAGCCATTCCCAGCGGCGCTTTTTCAATTGAGGATATCGCTGCCAGCCTTGGCATCAGCAGCCGTACCTTGCAGCGCAATCTCAGCAGCGAAGGAACGAAGTTCAATCAGGAACTCCAAACCGTTCAAAAACTCTTAGCCCTCAATTATTTAAAAGATTCACAGCTATCCACAGACGAAGTCGCCTATCTGGTCGGCTACTCAGAGGTTTCCTCATTCTCCCGTGCCTTTAAAAAATGGACAGGCCAGACTATCAGTCAGTATCGGGAAGCAGCAGTTCGTAACGAATATTAAATATCCTAATTTATCCCAAAATAAGGTCAGACACTATGGACTGTCCTTATTTTTGTACTCTGTCAAAAATTTCTTCATATTTTTTTGTAAATATGATTTAGTTGGTTGTCAATAGCATGAAAAATTTATTTTCAGCCAAATGTTGGAAGACAAACGACTGAAAATAAAAAAATACAGTCAAATGTTGGAAGACAAACGACTGAAACAAAAAAATACAGCCAAATGTTGGAAGACAAATGGCTGAAATAAAAAAATATGTTCAAATGTTGCTTGACAAAAGGCAATAACAAATCAACTCAGCCAAATGTTTGGCAATCATTTCTTATTTTGAAACAGGAGCTGACATAAACCTATCATCTATTCTATTAATCTTAGAATATCCTTTTCAACTTGTTGAAGCGCTTTTTCTTCGTCCTGAATAGGAAGATCGAAGATAATTTCTTGGAGAACCAAGGTAACTAAGGGGGCATCCAAGCGACGGATGAAGTCAGTTTCTGACAATTTTGGATTTTGCCTGAGTGGAGCAATGGCAGTCATAAACAGATCAATGTTTTTGGCAACCTGTTCTTTTAGAATGACTTTTGCTTTTGGATTGGTCAAAAGTTCTTGGAGAAGAATCTTGACTAAGTTTTGATTGGCCTTTACAAAGGCGTAGCGGTCACGGACAATAAAGTGAATGAGTTCCTCTTTAGTTTTAAAAGCAGAGAGTTGAGAGATAAAATCCTGTCCAATGATTTCGGTCATTGGTCTTATGACAGCTGCTAGGAGTTCTTCCTTTGTCTTGAAGTATTTAAAGACTGTCGCTTGACTGACTCCAGCTGCTTGGGCAAGCTGAGCAGTAGATGTTCCATGGAAGCCATGCTGGGCAAATAATGTAATGGCAGCTAATAAGGTTTTACGTTTTCCTGCGGGCATTTTTGTAGTGGCTAGCCGTTCTTCAATGGATAGAATAAGACTGTTGTCAGACATAAGCGCTCCTTTTATCACACGATGTTGTTTTTCATTATATCATACTTTCCGATAGCGTTTTAGTCCGATAATATTAGCGATGGTTAGGAGGATTAAGAACACTAACAAAATGAGAATATCAAAAGAGATGTCAGTAATGCCTTTTCCGTACATCACTATCTTGGTTAAGGCCTCACCTGAGTAGGATAAGGGTAAAATCTTTCCAATGGCTTGTCCCCAGCTGCCCATTCCTTCTAAAGGCACGATGCCTGAGAAAAAAATTTGTGGCAGAACAACAACTGGGATAAATTGCATCATTTGAAATTCTGATTTGGCAAAGGTAGATAGGAGAATTCCGAAGGAGAGTGCTACTAAAGCCAAGATAAAGTTTACCAGTATCACATTAGCAATATTTCCAACGACTTCTATATCTAATAACCAGATAGTTGAAAAGACGATAACCACGGTCTGGATAATAGCTAAGATGCCATAGGAGATCATGTAACCAAAAACGAGGTCACTGCGTTTTACAGGTGTTGCCAGTAATCTTTCTAACGTTCCTGTCGTACGCTCATTAAGTAAAGCCATACCTGAAATAAGAAAGACAAAGAAGAAAACGATAAAGCCCATAATAATAGGAATAATCTTGGTAAAGAAGTCAGTATTAGAGTCGCCGTAATTGTAGTATTCCTTAATTTTGCTGCTTGTTTGACTTGTATTGACTAGGAGTTTGCTTAGGCTTGGGTTGGCGGCAGCAGCCTTTTTAATCTTTTCAAGGATTTGTTGGTTTTGAGAGCTGGTCAATAGAGGCTTTACAGCTTGCCGTGTGAGTGCTGTCTTTGAAGCATCAGTATTAGCGTAGGTAATGCTATAACGATTTTGATTCTTAACGAGAATGGCATCAACCTTTTGCTTATCCAATGCTTTTTTTGCTGCTGTTTTGTTTGTATATTCCTTTACTGAGATATGCTTGATCTTGTCTAAGGAAGTAACAAGGTCAGTATCAACATGAACCGCAGCAATTCTAGCCGAAGTTGTAGTGGTGGCTGAAAACATAATACTGACAAGCCACATAATCATGATGGGAGCGATAAACATCATGGCAAGCGTCCGTTTGTCGCGCAATAGTTCTTTTAAAACCTTTTTAGAAATTGCTAAAGTTCTCATATTATTCTTCTCCTTCGGCCTTTAAGAAGGCATCTTCAATACTTAACACACCAAATTGCTCTTTGAGTCCTTGTGGCGAATTGAAGGCGATAATCTCTCCGTGTAATAGCAGAGCGACTTTATCCGCATGCTCTGCCTCATCCATGACATGAGTTGTAATGAAAATGGAGCGTCCTTCCTGACGAATAAGTTCCAATTCAGCCCAGACTTTGCGACGAAGTGAGGGATCGATACCGACCGTTGGCTCATCCAAAACAAGGAGCTGAGGATTTCCAAGAAGGGCAATGGCAAGGGAAAGCCGTCTCTTCATTCCTCCAGAATAGTCGGAAACATATTTATTGAGGTGTTCTTTCAAATCGACCACATGCGCAAGATGATGAATTTGCATCGTTAATTCTTTTCTCGGAATCCCTTTCATCTGTCCAAAAAACTCGAGATTCTCCAATCCAGTCAGTGTCTCATAGAGTGCATCTGACTGTGCCATATAGCCAATTTGTCTCAGTATCAGACGGTTAGGCATTTGGGTACCAAGGATAAGAGCAGAACCGCTGTCTGCCTTTTCCATGCCAAGCATGGTCTTTATCATCGTTGATTTTCCAGCACCAGAGGGACCAATTAGACCGATAATCTGTCCCTTTTTTACTTCAAGTGTGACATCATTTAAAACAACCTGTTCAGAATAGACTTTCTGAAGGTTCTGTAATGCAATGATATTTTCCATAAACTAACCTCTCTAAAACGAGTGAGTGAATACTCACTTTTTATTGAACAAACTTATTATAGTGAGTGATCACTCACTTGTCAAGAGAAATTCTAAAAAAATTAATGACAGGAATAGATTTATTTTCAAAGGTTTGGCATTTTCCTTACCTGACAGTCGTATTTTCTACCAATCAAACGCATTTAAAGCCTATTCATTTGACAGCCCTGTCAGGCTCTGATAGACTGACACATACATTGATATTTAAAGGAGAAACCATGTTTTCTAAACAATTGACTATCATGCTCTACGTGGATGATGTGGCAGCTGAGCGCGACTTTTGGTCTTCTATTGGATTTGAGATTCTGTCTGAGTCCGAGGTCATGGGCTATCCGACTTTTGACATGACACCGCACAGGGACAGCACCGTTGCATTTACCGTCTATGCCAAGGACTTTATCCGTCAGGTATCGCCGGAAGTCTTGGACATGCAGCCGAGCCTGCTCTTTGAGGCCGAAGATTTGGAGAGCCTGCATGAAAAAGTGGCAGCCACT
Organism: Streptococcus dentiloxodontae; assembly: GCF_053206925.1. Lineage (NCBI taxonomy): Bacteria > Bacillati > Bacillota > Bacilli > Lactobacillales > Streptococcaceae > Streptococcus > Streptococcus dentiloxodontae. The sequence goes on from NZ_JBRUHR010000008.1 coordinate 32,745, forward strand.
ACAGATACAGTCAGCCCTATCCAGCAGGAGCCTTTTGCCAATTTTAATTTCGCCAGTCCAAGCGGACAGCATTTCGCGGTTAAGGGGATTTAAATCGATAATGGATCGTCTGCTTTGGCAGATGGTCCTTTTAAGATGCAAAAGTATTCATTTGCTAAAGTAGATGTCTGTTTGAATAGATGGGAAATATAAGTTGATTTTTTACTAATTATTATTAATCAATCGTTATAGAATACCTTTAAAGCAATAGGTATGCTATAATAATCATGATATTTTATTATAAAAATAGTTGATAAGTAAAACCATAGGAGTATAATCTATGAGCACAGCACAGCACAGCACAGCACAGCACAGCACAGCACAGCACAGGTAATTAATACCTTTTTTTCAGTATACTCAAAAACACTTTCAATCGTTGAGATTGGAGGTGTTTTCTAATGCCTGCGACATTTAACGAACGCCCCCATCAAAATGAAAAGGCAGAGGCGCTTGCTTATGTGAGACATTTAATGGAGCAGGCAAGGAAAGAGTCGAACCATGAAGACCTTTCTAAATTGGAGAAATTGATAGAACTTATTGATTCAAAGCGTTACGGTTTGGTCTGGGAAGAACATGCTGAATTGGTCGAGGAAGAGATGAAAACAAAGATACCTGTTTTCATCGAGGACGAGATCAGAAAAATTCATGGCAATCCAGATTCAACTGATTATAATTTCTTGCTTGAGGGAGATAATCTTCACAGCTTGCACCTTCTTCAAAAGACCCACAAAGGAATGATTGATGTAATTTACATTGACCCGCCTTATAATACAGGCAATAAGGACTTTGTCTACAATGATAAGATTGTGGATAAGACAGATACCTTTTCACATTCTAAATGGCTATCTTTTATGAGTAAACGGCTTGAGATTGCACAAGAACTCTTGAGTGAAACAGGTGTTATTTTCATTTCTATTGATGATAATGAACAGGCACAGTTGAAGTTATTGTGTGATGAGATATTTGGGGAGGAGAACTTTATTTGCAATTTTCTTAGAAAAACGAAGTCAATGACAGGGGATGATGGAAACGGATTAAATATTCAACATGAATATTTGATATCATATGCTAAGAATAAAAGGAAGATTCTTTTTTATGGAGAGAAAAAAACATTTGATAACTATAGTAATCCAGATAATGATCCCAATGGCATTTGGTGTCCAGCGGATCCTAGTGCAAAAAGCGGCGGAGAATCAACCTATTTTCCTATAAAAAATCCATATACAGGGAGGAAAGATTACCCTCCTAAAGGAAGATATTGGGCTTTTTCAAAGAGTACTTTAGAAAAATACATAAAAATGGGTAGAATAAAATTTAAAACGGACTATAAAGAAAATCAAAGAGGCTTTATTTTTAAACGATATGCTGAACAAATGGAAGTTAAAACTCTTCCTGTAGATTCACTAGTATTCACCGGTAATGCGTATATGAATTCAACAGCAACGTTAGAAATAAAGAATATTCTGAATAATAGTGAATTTAGTTATCCTAAGCCGACAGTTTTTATAAAACAAATAGTAAGATATATATCTTCAAAAAACTCCACCATTCTCGACTTCTTCGCTGGTTCTGGTACGACGGGTCATGCGGTAGCTCAGCTTAATAAAGAGGACGGTGGCAATCGCAAGTATATCCTGTGTACTAATAATGAAAATAATATCTGTGAAGAGGTGACTTATAAGCGTTTGTCAAATATTCAAGAGGAGCTTCCTCATAATCTCAAGTACTTCAAAACACAATTCATTGATAAAGATGATGAAGACTTAGAGTATGCTCTTTTGAATAATGTTAAGACCTTGATTGAGCTGGAGCATGCTATTGACTTAAAAGAAAGTGATAAAGCTGTTGCCTTTACATTATCGGAAATTCGGAATCTTGATTTAACAGGGATCAAAACGGTTTATGTGCGCCAGCATTCCCATGCCTTGATGGAAAAAGAAGATAGGCTGAGATATGAAGGTGTTGAGCTGGTTGATGTGCCAGAATATTATTTTGCAAAAGAAATGAGCGAGGCAGGACTATAATGAAATTATTTCCATTTCAAGAGCAGGCGGTACAAACCCTGCAAGATAAATTCTTCTATTCTACAAAACAAACAACGGTCTTTTATGCTCCTACGGGAGCAGGAAAGACAATTATGTTAATCAATCTGATGGATAGAATCATAGAATATAATCCCAATCCTTATGATTATGTCTTTGTCTGGCTGACACCGGGGAATGGTGAGCTGGAAGAGCAATCATGGAATAAATCAAAAAATTACGGAAAGTTTGTCAAGTCTATCACTCTTGATGAAGCTTTGACTGGTGGTTTTCAAGCGAATACGGCAACTTTTTTGAATTGGGAACGTGTCAAAAATGACAAAGCTATTGCCTTGCGTGAAGGAGAAACTAAAAACCTTGATGACATCATTAAATCGGCTAGAAACAGGGGACTGCACTTTGTTTTGATAATTGATGAGGAGCACCGCGATCAAACGGAGAAGGCTCAGAAAATTATCGATAAATTTGAAGCAGACAAGATTATCCGTGCTTCTGCAACGCCTAAATCATCTTCACCAGACTATGATAATGTGCAAGTCAATGATGAAGATGTCATTTCTCAGGGGCTTATTGTACGTAATGTAGAGCTCAATCCGGATGGTGTTGATGGGGATATTGTTGATAATATGGTACAGTATTTCTTGGATTTTGCAGATGACAAACGGCGGCAAATCAAATCGGAATATGAAAAGTTGGGTTTGTCCATCAATCCTCTGGTACTTGTTCAATTTCCTGATGAGAAAAAAGCCAATAAGGACGAGCGCAATAACTTAATTAAGCAGGTTAGAGCTTATCTATCTGAAATTGGTCAGGAAGATGGCAAAGTAGCGACTTGGTTGGCTAATGAGAAAATCAATGTTGCAGATATTGAAAAAGCAGATAGTTCTGTGAACTACCTACTGATGAAACAGGCTGTATCCACTGGTTGGGATGCTCCGCGTGCCAAGATTTTAGTCAAATTACGTCTCAACACAGACCCCAACTTCACCCTGCAAACCATTGGACGTATTCGCAGAATGCCTCAGCAAAAGCATTATGATAATCCTTTACTGGACAATGCTTTTATTTATTCTAACGACCAAAAGTATATTGCAGATGTCTTGCGAAAGGGAGAGGGAGCCTATATTGCAACTTATGAACTAAAGGAAGACATTCCTGATTTTCAGCTAACCTCAGTTAAACCTAATCTACGTTCTGGGTTGGCAAATAGTGAGGTTGTGACTTCTCTTCGACAACAGTTAAAAAAAGAGTATGGTCTCATTGAACAGAATGGAAAACAGAATCAGGAAAAACTTGAAAGTTATGGCTTTCGATTTGGGAAAATAATTTATCAGCGATTAGCAACATCGGATAAATTGGAACGCGATATTCTTTCAGAACAGCAACAAACTTATGAGATTGGTATGCCAGTTAATCCTCGCGATAACCGTTTGGACTTGCTGAATGCTGAACAAGCCATTCAGAAATATCTCTACCGTGACACGCCTAGTGATGTCAACCATATTTTATTGGAATTATTTTCAAATCGTAGTGAAGAACCAAAAAAACGATTTTTAAGTTTAAAACCTTCTGAGTTTATGGCATTCGTTATCAATAATTATAAATTACTTCGTGATACGGCTAAAAAGGCAGATGCACAAGGTCTATTTGATAAACAATTATCCTTAGACTATGGCATCAGTCATGATGAACTTGATCTTGTACCTTTTGCCATTCCTAAAACAGAAATGTATCAGGCTTTAAAAAATGAAACAAAAGAAGTTTTTTCCAAGAATATTTATAAGGGTTATGGAAAAAATAACTGGGTCACAACCTCAAAACCAGAAAAAGCTTTTGAAAAATGGCTTGAAAATACCGAGCAAGTGAAGTGGTGGTACCGAAGTAAAGACAGAGGGGATAACTATTTCTCTGTTGCCTATGGACAGAAAAAAGAAGGCTTTTTCCCCGACTACATTTTTCTTGGCACAGATGGTAGAACTTATATTGTTGAGACCAAAGGTGGAAACAAGCAAAATATTGATACTTACTCTGAAGCAAAGTTTAAAGCAATACGAGAGTGGGCCGAGAATAAGATGACCAATCCTAATGGTGCAAAATTCGCTTTTGTTCGTCCTATAATAGATAATACTGGAGAAGTTGCTGGTCTGTTTTTCAATAATACAACTTGGAAAGAAGACGTTAATGATAGAGAATATTGGAAACCGATGAGTGAGTTTTTTCAGAATAATTTATTTGATGAAAATAAGTAATTTGTTAAATCGCCAAAGCCCTGACCAAAAAAGTCGGAGTGGAAGTGTGATAAAATCTAAGAACCTGTATTCACAAAATTCATCTGAATGATATAGGTAGAAAAAAGCGACCGAAAGGTCGCTAAGACGACAGTAGCCGCCGTGGTGATGAGATTGTTGCCCGTTTCGGGCAACAATCGTGGGGATTTTCGAGACCTTAGGCTCGAAAATTAGGCATGGAACGGCGTAGTCGGTCGCTGCCGTCCCCACCACTTAAGGCAGACTGTCACAAAAATTCTTATGAATACAAGTTCTTATTTTTACAGCCAAACCACTGGAGATTGCTCAGCATTTCTTAGAGGAAAGGATTCTCTGGTCACACGTTTTCTATAAAGATAGCTGGGCTATCAATATTCTCTATGAGTTAGACAATTCCAAGAAAAGAGCTGTTAGTCTGAAACTATCAGATGGTATGGATATTCCAGCGGAATTGACTAATCCGTTTAATTTGACCGCCAAAAATTAAAACTAGCTGGTACTATTCGGGGGTCTTAGGTCGGCCTCAAAGCTGACAACTAAGAATTATGGTTAGGCTAGGTGATTGAAAGAACTAAACTAAAATACATGAGGCTGGGAAAGTCCTGCCTCTTTTGTTAGTTGTTGAGTTATTTCCCACTTCCATCAATCCTAATCAACTGTGCGGATTTTTGATACTGTTTTTTCTTTTTAGCAGCTAATTTGAATATTTTTATTTGACATTGTGTCATAAAAGAGTATAATGAAAGTATATAAAGTGACACGGTGTCACAATAAAAAAGAAAGTTGGCTGGAGAATGGCTCGTATTTCTAAAGTGGAAGGTCTGAAAAGGCAGGAAGAAATTATTGATGTGTGTGCGGAGCTCTATCAGCACATGTCTTTCAAAGAGATTAATATAAAGGAAATCGGCAACCGTATCAGCTTTACTCGCACAGCGATTTACACTTATTTTGACAATAAGGAAGAAATTTTTCTGGCACTTTTGGAACGAGAGTATCTGGCTTGGGAACAGGATTTACAAACCATGCTGGTACAGGAAAGCTTAAATAGAGAGGCATTTGCTCAGTCTATGGCAGACAGTTTGGCGAAACGTCAGACCATGTTAAAGATTTTAGCGGTAGATATGAGCTCGCTGGACTGTGAGAGCCGAATGGAAAAACTAACGGCTTTTAAAAAGGTTTACGGACGTTCTTTGAGTCTGATGGCTGATATCCTTGAAAAGTTTCAGCTGACCAGCGGTCAAGAGGAGACTGAATGCTTTATTTATGCTTTCTTTCCTTTCTTGTACGGCATCTATCCCTATACGACGGTCACAGAAAAACAAATAGAAGCTATGAAGCAGGCAAATGTTCCCTATGTTTTTCTGTCTGTCGAGCAAATCGTCAAAAACAATATCTTAACTTTATTGAAATGAAAGGAGTTTTATCATGTATCTTATCCATATCACCATCAAAGCTGACCAAGTACCAGTTGATAAAGCAGAAAGTCTGCTGGCGGCTCACCGCGCTTGGTTTGGTGCCCAAGCTCAAGCGGGATATTTTCTGGTTGTTGGTCCTTATAAGGACAGAAAAATGGCGGGAGTGGTCATGGCACAGGCCAATAGCAGAGCTGAATTAGATGACATCATCGCTCAAGATGCCTATTATCCTAATTTAGCCAGCTATGAGGTCCACGAATTTCAGGCTAATATTATCGCAGATAATATAACAGATTATAAAGGTCAATAAAAGGAGGTCTCAAAATGACTGCAAAAGAAGAATTACTAAAGGACTTAGTCTTTGCAATAGGAGACAGCAATCAAGATTATCAAGACTTTTTCGTCGGAGAATCTTTTCTCAATACCTTGGCTTTGGCTCCAGATGGCTCTCTCCAAGTTGGACAGGTAACTTTCGAACCGGGATGCCGTAATAATTGGCATATCCATAAGGATGGTTACCAAATTTTGCTGGTGACAGGAGGCCACGGCTTGTATCAGGAAGAGGGCAAGCCTGCCAAGCATCTGAAAAGCGGTGATGTGGTCATTACCAAAGAAGGTATAAAGCACTGGCACGGAGCACAGGCGGATTCTTGGTTCTCTCACATTGCAATCACTGCTGGTTCAGGCCAATTCTTTGAACCAGTGTCAGAAGCCGATTATCAAAAGGCTAATGAGGGATAAGTTGCCCTGAATTTTATTTGCAGGTTAAGAAAGGATAGGTATCATTATGGAAAAAATAGTACAAACAGCTGGCCGCAATCAACTAGGAGATTTTGCTCCTGACTTTGCCCATTATAATGATGATGTGCTCTTTGGGGAAAATTGGAACAATCAGGATATTGACCTGAAGACGCGCTGCATCGTTACAGTGGTAGCTTTGATGGCATCTGGTATAACAGATAATTCCTTAAAATATCACCTTGAAAATGCCAAAAATCATGGAGTGACCAAGGACGAAATATCTGCTGTTATCACACATGTTGCCTTTTATGCAGGCTGGCCTAGGGCTTGGGCTGTCTTTAACTTAGCTAAGACAGTCTGGACAGATTAAGAACCTGTATTCACAAAATTCATCTGAATGATATAGGCAGAAAAAAGCGACCGAAAGGTCGCTAAGACGACAGTTGCCGCCGTGGTGATGAGATTGTTGCCCGTTTCAGGCAAGAATCGTAGGGATTTTCGAGACCTTAGGCTCGAAAATTAGGCATGGAACGACGCAGTCGGTCGCTGCCGTCCCCACCACTTAAGGCAGACTGTCACAAAAATTCTTATGAATACAAGTTCTAATTCTAATATAGAAAAGAGGAAAAAATAATGACAACACAAACAGAAGCAAAAATTGCCCTTGGGACATGGTCATGGGGAACTGGAGGATCTGCTGGCGGTAATGCCGTTTTTGGAAATAGCTTAGATACAGCAGATTTAAAAGATGTATTTGATGCCGCTATTAAGAATGGATTGAATCTTTTTGATACAGCCTATGTTTATGCTAATGGCGAATCGGAACGTATCTTAGGTGAATTAGTTTCTAGTTATGACCGTGAGCAAGTTTTTATCTCAGATAAATTCACTCCAGGTGTCCAAAATGACGATGCTGAAAATCCAGTTGTAGATATGCTTGAAGGCAGTTTGAAGCGTCTTGGGACAGATCGTATTGATATTTATTGGATTCATAATTCAGCTGACGTGGAACGCTGGACACCGCTTTTGGCAGATGCTGTTAAAACCGGGAAAGTCGGTCGTGTTGGCGTGTCTAACCATAGTTTAGAACAAGTCAAACGCGTCCAAGAAATTCTAAAACCACACGGTATTAAGCTATCAGCTGTTCAAAATCATTTTAGTCTGCTTTATCGCAGTTCCATTGAAGATGGTCTGCTGGACTACTGTAAGGAAAATGACATCCAATTTTTCTCTTACATGGTTTTAGAACAAGGTGCCTTATCAGGCAAATATGATGAGAAGCATCCATTGCCTGCAGATTCAAATCGCGGTAAAACTTATAACCCTATGTTTCCAGCTTTAGCAGATTTGCTGAATCGCTTGCGCAGCCTTGCAGACAAGTACCAAGCTTCGCCAGCGCAAATTGCGACAGCTTGGGCCATCGGACGAGGCACTACGCCAATCCTCGGTGTGACTAAAGTGGAACAAGTCCTTGATGCGGCAAAATCAGCCGATATCCAATTGACAACTCAAGAAGTTTCAGAACTTGAAACCATGGCAGCAGCCTCTGGTGTGGATACACGCGGCGGCTGGGAAGGCCAAGCCTAAATTTGAACTTGATTCGGTTTCTGGCTGTGTTGTCTTGACTTACCAGACTTCAGTCTATTCCTCGTCGTCGCTATCTGGAAACTGCGAAAAATGCGACGAGATGATTTGCCGATGTTTCCCCTTTTTCAGAACTTAAACATAAGAAAGAAGAAACGATGAAAACAACTATTTTTCTTTTTCACCCTCATTTGAATAGTCAGTCACGTGTTAATAAAGCATTAGCAGAGGCAGCAGCTGCTGCAGAATTTGAAGTACGTGACATGTACAGCATTTATCCAGATTTTCAGATTGATGCTAAAGCAGAACAAGAAATCCTTGAAGCAACTAATCGTATCGTCCTTCAATACCCCATTTACTGGTATCAAACACCTGCCCTGCTCAAACAATGGTTTGATGACGTTTTGCAATACGGCTGGGCTTATGGCTCGAAGGGGACAGCCCTTCAGGGCAAGGAAATCATCTTGGCACCGTCCTTTGGTGCTGGTGCTGCTGATTATACTTTGGATGGTCGTTTTCATACTACTATAGCAGAGCTTTTGAAGCCCATCGAAACCATCCAATACCATACAGGCTTGGTCTTTAAAGAAGCTTTCGTGATAACAGGAGCGCTCAATCTGACCGATGAGGAGATTGCTGAAAAAGCTCAAGCTTATGTCGCTCATATCACGAAATAAAGCTTGACTTGGGGAGGACTCTAGGGTCTGCAATAAAAATAACAAAACTGCCTGAAACGACAAGGCAGTTTTATTGGAGAGTGAGGTATTTTAATGAAAACCTTGATCCTTTATTTTTCGAAAACAGGAACGACCGCAAGGGTGGCTCAGCAGTTGGCGGGCCAACTAAGCGCTGACCTCTATGAGATTAAGGAAGCTCAGAATTATAGTTCTGCTGATTTGGATTGGACCAATCCGACCAGCCGTGCTAATCGTGAGCAGGAGGATGAAACTGCCCGTCCTGCTTATGCTGGAATCTTACCTGACATCACCAGCTATGACCGCATCATCATTGGTCACCCAACCTGGTGGGGACGGCCGCCCCGCATTATCCAGACTGTCTTGGATGATTTGGAGCTGACTGGTAAAATTTTGGCATCATTTTCAACTTCAGGTGGCTCGACTTATGCCCAAGCGCAGCCAATTCTATCAAGCTATGCTGCAGGTGAAATCCTGCCAGGCTCAGTTCTTAATAGCAGTTCTGCCATTTCCCAATGGCTCAAGAAAGTGGAAAGATAGGATGGCATTTGTCACCTTGAATACGGGAGCATGTTCCCTGACGCTTTATTCTGGAAGAAGGTGTTAGCGCCATTCCAAATAAGCTAACAAGGATTGCATGGCTCAGAATTTTGCCGTTTTTGATTTCGGTCTTACAGAAGGAGTATGGTTGGCCGCCTCTTTGGTTGGAATGGATAGAAGAAAGGAAGTGACATGATATGAAAATTTTTGTAGCAGGAGCCACGGGTCGTGTGGCTAGTGAAACATTGAAAGTCTTAGTGGCAAAAGGGCATGAAGTCACTGCTGGCGCTAGACGGCCTGAAGCAATTGCTGCTATGGGGAGTCTTAAGGCTGTTCAGATGGATTTGCACGGATCGGTCAATGACTTGGCAAATCTAATCAATGGTCATGATGCGGTGATTTTTACAGCTGGATCACGAGGGCAAGACCTCTTGCAGACCGATGCTTATGGAGCGGTCAAGCTTATGCAGGCTGCTGAGAAGATTGGTATTAAGCGTTTTGTGATGCTGAGTGCTCTCTATACACTGACGCCTGAAAAGTGGTCTGACAGCTTGATGAATTATTACATCGCTAAATTCTTTGCGGACAACTATCTGGTCAATCAAACTGCACTGGATTACACCATCATCCAGCCTGGAATCTTGGTGGAAGAAGCGGGAACAGGTCTTATTTCGACAGAGACTCAAGACACGACTTCTATCCCAATTCCTGATGTTGGCGCTGTGCTGGCAGAGGTCGTGGATAAACCATCAACCTATAAACAAATCATAGAAATCCACCCTGGCAGCACCGCTATTGCCAACAGTTTCTAACAAAATTTGAGAACCTGTATTCACAAAATTCATCTGAATGATATAGGTAGAAAAAAAGCGACCGAAAGGTCGCTAAGACGACAGTTGCCGCCGTGGTGATGAGATTGTTGCCCGTTTCGGGCAACAATCGTGGGGATTTTCAAAGAGTATTAGGCTCGAAAATTAGGCATGGAACGACGCAGTCGGTCGCTGCTGTCCCCACCACTTAAGGCAGACTGTCACAAAAATTCTTATGAATACAAGTTCTGAGAAAAGTCTTGCTTTAGAGCAAGATCTAAGTTTTATAATGACATTATCGAACATATAATCAATGCAGATCGTTAAAGGGTCCCTGTACCCTAATAAAGGAGGTCTATATGATACTTGAAACCATCACATCACCAGCTGATGTCAAAGCCTTGTCAGCTGAAGACTTGCAAGTGCTTGTCAATGAAGCACGTCAAGCACTGCTTGAAAAAACCAGCCGTCATGGCGGCCACAACGGTCCTAATTTTGGGGTTGTTGAAATGACAGTAGCTCTCCACTATGTTTTCAATTCACCAGTGGACAAGTTTATTTTTGATGTTTCTCACCAATCTTATGTGCATAAAATGCTGACAGGACGTGCTCAGGCTTTCTTGGATGAGGCACACTATGATGATGTCTCAGGTTATACCAATCCTAAGGAAAGTGAGCACGATCTTTTCACGGTGGGGCACACGTCAACCAGTCTTTCTTTAGCGTCAGGTGTGGCTAAGGCGCGTGATTTGAAAAAGGAAGCTTACAATGTCGTAGCTATTATCGGTGATGGCTCCCTTTCTGGAGGCATGGCTTACGAAGGTCTTAATCAAATCGCCACAGAAAATACCAATACGATTATTATCGTCAATGATAATGACCAATCCATTGCAGCCAATCCGACTGGCGGTCTTTATACAGCCCTTCGCAGTCTTCGCAGCAGCAAGGGTCAGGCTAGCGACAATCTCTTCAAGGCGCTAGGCTATGATTACCATTATCTTGATGAAGGCAACAATCTTCAAGCCCTCATTGCCCTTTTCCAAGAGGTTAAGGACAGCGACCACCCTGTTTTACTCCACATTCATACAGAGAAAGGGCACGGTGTTCCCTTTATGGAAGAAAATCGCGAAGCTTTCCATGCAGGCGGTCCTTACAATCCAGAAACAGGTCAGTATTTGAGATCTGGTCATGGCGGAGCGACCTATAACAGTATTACCACAGACTATCTTTTAGATGCCATGGCTAAAGATCCAACGGTTATTACTCTCAGTGCTGGCGTGCCGATGATTATTTTTAATCAAGAGCAGCGCAAACAAGCTGGTCAACAGTTTGTGGATGTGGGTATTGCGGAGCAGCAAGCTGCAACTATGGCAACAGGTCTTGCCAAAAATGGCGCTAAACCTGTTTGGCCTGTTTTTTCAACCTTCTTACAGCGGACTTATGACCAGCTGTCGCATGACATGGCGCTCAACAATCAACCAGCGACCATCTTGGTTTACAGTGCTTCTATCCGTGGCATGAATGACGAAAGTCACTTGGGCTACTTTGATATTCCATTCCTGTCGCATCTTCCCAATATAGTTTATTTGGCGCCAACATCGAAAGAAGAGCACCTCGCCATGCTGGATTGGGCGGTCAATCAAGACCAGCACCCAGTTGCTATCCGTGTGCCGGTAGGTTCTCTTCGTGAAACAGGACAGGCTGATACGACGGATTACAGTCAGCTCAATAAAAACCAAGTGACACAAGAAGGCAGTCAAGTGGCTCTCTTTGGTCTTGGAAATTTCTATGGCTTGGCAGAAGAAGTGGCTGCAGTCTTGAAAGACCAACATGGTATTACGGCAACAGTTGTCAATCCGCGCTTTATTACTGGTTTGGACACTGACTTGCTGGACAGTCTTAAGGAAAATCATCAGCTTATTGTAACGCTTGAAGACGGTATTCTTGAAGGCGGTTATGGTCAAACCATTGCCAGCTACCTTGGTGATACTGATCTCAAAGTACAAAACTACGGTATTGATAAGGCCTACCATGACCGCTATGATGCTAATCAGGTTATGGCTGATAATGGCATCACTGTTGACAATATCGTTAACCGTATCTTGGAAAAATTAGCTTAACGATTGCATGCAGCAAAACGTAAAAGGAGGTTACTTATGGAATACACGAAACTTGGAAATACAGGCCTTGAGGTATCAAAAGTCTGTCTTGGCGGAATGAGTTTCGGCGACAGCAGCCGAGGCGGTATGCACAAAGACTGGATTTTGGACGAAGAAAGAACGCGTACCATCATTAAGAAAGCTTTGGAGGTGGGAATTAATTTCTTTGATACCGCCAATGCTTATGGTTATGGCTCCAGTGAAGAATTTATGGGCCGGGCTCTTCGTGATTTTGCCAACCGTGATGAGGTGGTACTGGCCACTAAGCTGTTTTTTGGCGATAGTCCTGATTCAGTTCCCAATACGACTGGCCTGTCCCGCAAAGCGATTTTCAATCAGGCTAATGCCAGTCTGAAGCGGTTGGGTACAGACTATATTGATATTCTCTATATCCATCGTTGGGATTACCAAACCCCGATTGAGGAAACAATGGCTGCGCTTAATGATTTGGTGCGCTCCGGAAAGGTGAGGTATCTGGGAGCATCAGCCATGTATACTTGGCAATTTCAAAAGGCCCAGTATGTGGCTGAAAAGAACGGCTGGACTAAGTTTTCTGTTATGCAGAACCATTATAATCTGCTTTACCGTGAAGATGAGCGGGAAATGATTCCTTTCTGCAAGGATTCAGGCCTTGGTTTGGCTCCTTACAGTCCCTTTGCCGCTGGCCGTGTCATTCGTGACTGGGATGCCGATACAGCGCGCAGTAAGACAGATTCATTTTCCAAACTTAAATATGATGAAACGCAGGCTCAAGACCGCATTATCGTTCAGCGCGTCGCTGATTTAGCTGAGAAATACGAAGTCAGCAGGACGCAGATTGCTCTGGCCTGGCTTTGGCAGAAAGGGATTGACGCTCCTATTGTGGGTGTCACTAAAGAAAAATATTTGGATGACTATCTGGGTGCCTTTGATGTCAAGCTGACCAAAGAAGATATGCACTATCTAGACGAAAAATACCTTCCACATAAGGTTGTCGGTGCTTTGTAAGCAGCATTTAGTCAGGGATTGACTAGTTGAGGTTGGAAATAGAAAAAAGCGTAGCTTTTGTCTAAGAGCACACTCAGCAGTTGTTCATCAGGTACTAAAGTACCTGATGAACTGTGCAGAGGGAAATTCTAGGTTGACTAAAGTCTCGGTTATCTCAGATCGTCCACTGGACGTTTTGAGTCCCAACTACTGCGTCTTGTAAATCTAACTGGAAAATTGAGAGGCTGAGGACTTTTATCCCAGCCTCAAGATACAAAAAAAGGTTATTTTCAAGTCTCAGCCTTTGGGCTATAATAAAATCATCAAAGAAAGCGAGGAAGAAAAATGCAATACACAACTTTAAACAACGGTGTCAAAATGCCTATGGTTGGCTTTGGTGTTTTTCAAATTCCTGACCAAGATCAGTGCCAAAAGGTGGTGGAAGAAGCCATCAAGACAGGCTACCGCCTCATTGACACGGCTGAAGCCTACGGAAATGAAGAAGCGGTCGGAAAAGCCATCAAGGCATCAGGAGTCCCGCGTGAGGAGCTTTTCATCACGACCAAGGTTTTTATTCAGCATATGAGCTATGAAGGGACTAAGGAAGCTTTCGCAGAATCTCTGAAAAAGCTTGACTTGGCATACCTTGACCTTTATCTCCTGCATCAGCCTGTTGGCGATACTTTTGGGGCATGGCGTGCGCTGGAAGAACTTTACAAAGAAGGGAAAATCAGAGCTATTGGTGTTTCCAACTTCAAACCAGACCAGATTGCTAATCTGTCTCTTTTCAATGATATCACTCCAGCAGTCAATCAAGTAGAAGTCCATGTTTTCAACCAAAAAGAAGAGGAAAAAATCTATCTGACTTCAAAAGGCATTCAAATGGAAAGCTGGGGAGCTTTTGCAGAAGGCCAGTTTGACATTTTCAACAATCCTATTTTGACAGAAATTGCAGCTAAGTATGGCAAATCAACTGCTCAAGTTATGCTTCGCTGGCAACTGCAGCGCGGTATTGTCAGCCTGTCTAAATCTGCCAATCCTGAGCGTGTCCGTCAAAATTTCGACATCTTTGATTTTGAGCTGTCAGATGAGGACATGGCAAAAATCACCACAATCAATACCAACACAACCGTTTTTGCAGACCATCACGATGCTGCAACAGTTGAATTGCTGGCTGGTTTTGTGGGCAAGAGCTTTTAAAGTTAAAATGACTCGAAAATAAATAGAGACTCACACTAAATGGGGTCTCTATTTTTTCATTTGAGGAAACTTTTTGTCTCATTTTCAAAGGTATCAGCTGTTTGACATCTGGTAAAAAATGGTTATTGTTTAAGATGGCTGCCTTTCGTTTGCCGACTTGCTTCAAATCTTTCAGAGTGATTGGTACGGTAATCAAGATTGTCCTCATAGTGTTTAGCGAAGATGAGACCATAAAGGAGATCAAGCAGGTAAGTGATAGAAGCATCATTAGCAAAGGTGGCAATTTTAGAGTAGAGTTTTTCACGTGTTGACATCTTGATATGAACATCAGCTAATTTTGAGAAGGAACTCTCACCAAAATTGGAAATGAGAATAATGGGGACATGATTGCGATAAAAATTTGTCACCATTGGTCGCAAACTGCCTGTCTCTCCTGAGTAACTGATAACCAACACGCAATCTCTCGGTGTTGACATAGTAGCAGCAAGACTGCCTTCTCCATGCAAAGAATGAACCGAGACATGCTTTTTGATACGATTCATATTGTATTTGAATTCATTGGCCAATAGAAGGTTATTAGTGACAGCAATGACATGAATAGTCTCAGCTGTGTTTAACAGATCAGCTGCTTTTTGAATGGTGTCATTGGTTAAGAGTGATAATGTGTCTTCAATGGCTTCTTGTTTGACCTTGGCAATGTTATTGGCAATGGTTAAGGGATGATCATTTTTTTTGAAGGGGAGGTTGGCATCAATCTGGTTTTTTGATTTTTCAAGATAGTGTAATTCCTCAAGATAAGCTTGCTTAAAGTCTGTCCAGCCTTTGAAATTTAGGCGCTTTGCAAGCTTGACCAAAGTTGATTTTGAGCTAAAGGTCTCTTTGGCAATCTGTGTGGTTGAGAGTTTTTCAATATTGAATTTCTCTTTTTTAATAAAATCGACAATAATTTGCTCGCTGTTTGAAAAGGGAGTGATGTCTAATTTTTCCTGAATGAGCATGTCTAGTCTCCTTCTGTAAAAATTTTTGATTGCTATTTTGAAAACGCTGTTCTAAAAAATGCTGCCTTTATTTTAACAAATTGTGAACAGTGTTTTCAAATATATGAATGCGGTTTCATTTAGATTCTGACTGTGTTATGATACAACTAAGCAGGGATTATCCCAGAGAAAAATTAGCGAGGTATCATATGGATAACAAAAAATTAGCGCTGACTATTTTGGAATTAGTTGGCGGCCAAGAAAACATTACCAGTTTGACACATTGTGCGACACGTTTGCGCTTTGTTTTGAAAGACGAAAGCAAGGCTAAAACTGATGAGATTAAAGCTTTAGAAGGTGTCATGGGTGCCGTTCAAAATGGCGGCCAATATCAAGTCATCATCGGACCAGACGTTCCAAATGTTTACCAACCTTTGGTGGAAGCAGCAGGACTTGGTTCGGATGATCAAACACCAGCTGAGGAAGTGGAAGGGCATAAAACATGGCTTGAAAAGCTCATGGCGACCATTTCTGGTATCTTCACACCAATCTTGCCAGTTATCACAGCTGCTGGTATGATTAAGGCCGTTTTGTCTTTGCTGGTTGTCTTTAAAGTCGTTACAGCAGATGACCAAAACTACCAAATTCTAAATTTCATTGGTGATGCAGCTTTCTATTTCCTTCCAGTCTTTCTTGGTGGAACAGCTGCCAAGCAATTTAAGGCCAATCCTTATCTTGGAATGCTAGTCGGGGCTATCTTGATTCACCCAACGTTTGTGACCATGGTGACAGCGGTTAAGGAATCTGGCGGAAGTATTAGTCTCTTTGGTTTGCCAATCTATGCGGCTTCTTATTCATCAACCGTTATCCCTGTTATTCTCGGTGTTTGGTTCATGTCCTACGTGGAACGTCTGGCAGATAAGATTTCACCAAAATCAATCAAGTTCTTCTCAGTTCCCTTGATTGCCGTTTTGATTAGCTCACTCGTTACCTTATTTGTCTTGGGACCAATTGGTTCAGTCGTTGGGACTTGGTTGGGTGAATTCTTCAAATGGTTGGAAAACTTCGGACCTTGGGTGGTGCCTACCATTGTTGGTACGGTATCACCATTCTTGGTTATGACAGGTACTCACTATGGCTTGGTTTCTATTGGTATCAACAACCGTATGACGTTGGGATATGATACTGTTGTTCAGCCGGGGATGTTAGCTTCAAACGTTGCTCAAGGCGGTGCGGCATTAGCCATTGCCTTCAAAACAAAAAATACCAACAAAAAGGCTTTGGCATCATCCGCAGGGATTACCGCAGTCTTTGGGATTACTGAGCCAGCCTTGTACGGTATTACTCTTCAAAATAAAGCAGCCTTGATTAGTACCATGGTCTCAGGTGGTATTGCTGGTTTCTTTCTCGGAATCTTTAATGCCCGTAACTTCTCAGGCGGTTCACCAGGCCTTTTGACTATTGCCAGCTACATCGGTGACAATACACTTTACTATTTCTATATCGCCATTGCAGGTTTGGTGATTTCCTTAGTAACATCATTTGTATTGACCTTATTCTTGTATAAAGAAGACTAATACTCTTTAAGTAAAAAATCGAGCTGGTTTAGTTCAAGTTTCTGATATTTAAGTAGTGATGAGTAAAGAAAGGATGATTTCATGGCACGATTGAGAGATGATTTTTTATGGGGTGGTGCGACAGCTGCCAATCAAGTTGAAGGTGGTTACTTAGAAGGCGGAAAAGGTTTATCTTCGGTAGATGTCATTCCAAAAGGAGACTACCGCAAGGCCGTTATGCGTGGTGAGATGTCTTATAAAGACTTACCAGCGGATAGCTACTACCCAGCGCGTGAGGCGGTTGATTTCTACCATCATTACAAGGAAGACATTAAGCTCATGGCAGAAATGGGCTTCAAAGCTTATCGTTTTTCCATGTCTTGGGCGCGTATTTTCCCGAAGGGCATTGAAAAAGAGCCTAATGAAGACGGGTTACGTTTCTATGAGAAGGTTATTGATGAGTTGCTTAAGTATCAGATTGAGCCAGTCGTGACCATTTGTCATTTTGATGCACCGCTTTATCTGGTGGATACTATCGGTTCCTGGAAAAGCAGGAAAATGATTGATGCCTATGTCACCTACTGCAAAGCCATTTTCACGCGTTTTAAAGGCAAGGTCAAGTATTGGCTGACTTTCAATGAAATCAATATGCTCTTGCACCTGCCTTTTATGGGCGCAGCTATTTCTTTTGAAGAAGGAGAAAATAGGGAGAAAGTTCTTTATCAGGCTGCCCATCATGAATTGGTTGCCAGCGCACGTGCGACTAAGCTGGCCAAGGAAATTGATCCTGCTAATCAAGTTGGCTGCATGATTGCGGCGGGGCAATACTATGCGCAAACCTGCCACCCTAATGATGTCTTGGATGCGGCGGATAAAAACCGCAAGAATTTCTTTTTCATTGATGTGCAATCACGCGGTCAGTATCCGGCTTATGCTCTCAAATTTATGGAGCGAAAAGGCATCACACCAGAGATGACAGATGAGGATTTGCAAGTTCTTAAGGAAAATACTGTCGATTTTATTGGCTTTTCTTACTATTCGAGTCGTTTAACGGGTACTTTGAATCAAGAGACTGAAGAAACCAGCGGCAATGTTTTTCCAACGCTGAAAAATCCTTATTTGGAGCGCAGTGAGTGGGGTTGGCAAATTGACCCAGTTGGACTTCGCATTACCATGAATGCTCTTTACGATCGTTACCAAAAACCGCTCTTCATTGTGGAAAATGGATTAGGTGCTAATGACGAGGTTAAGACGGACGGTAGTATTGACGATGATTACCGTATTGACTATCTGCGTCGTCATATTGAAGAGATGATCAAGGCGGTTGATCTGGATGGTGTTGACTTGATTGGCTATACCCCTTGGGGTTGGATGGATTTGGTTTCAGCCTCAACAGGTGAAATGAAAAAACGTTATGGCTTTGTCTATGTTGATAAGGATAATGATGGGCAAGGCAGTCTCAAACGTATCCCTAAAAAATCTTTCGCTTGGTACAAGAAAGTCATTGCTTCAAACGGAGAAAACTTGGGATGAGCATAACAATAAGTTATTTTAGAAAGGGATCAGATGCTTAAAAGAATTCTGATATTTTGCTTGGGTGTTCTAACCTTAGCCTTTGGCATTGTTTTAAATACCAAGACTTTGCTGGGTGTGTCCTCCATCTCATCGGTGCCTTATGTCGTCAGTGAACTAACAGTTTTGACTCTAGGACAGGCTACCATGATCATGTACGGACTTTACATTCTGGTACAGGTTGTGCTTCTCAAAAAACTAACCCTCAAAATTATCTTGCAGCTCCCTTTTTCCTTTCTCTTTGGGCTTATCGTTGATGTGTTTGATGGACTATTGCAGCTGACGCCAACCAACCTTTTCTGGTCCCTTGTTTATCTAGCGCTGGCTATTGTGATTACAGCCTTTGGTGCTTATTTGGTCGTTTCCATGAATTTAGTCCTCAATCCGCCAGATGGCATTGTCAATACCATTGCTTTTGTCAGTCACAGAGAATTTGGCCGTATCAAATTGATTTTTGATTGCAGTATGGTCAGCCTTTCGCTCATCATATCTTGGATTTTTAGTCGCCAGCTTATCGGCTTTGGCATTGGAACCATTGCCTCTGCTCTTTTTATTGGACAAACCATCTCCCTCTTTAACAAGTTATTGGATAGCCGTCTTAAAACAGTTGGGCAAAGCAGAAGAAAGATGTAAGCTAAGAAGCCACAGCAGTGGTACGCTTTTTTGGTGAAAAGTTGAAACAAATCATTTATCCTCAAGGACTAACCTAAAATGAATAAATACTGTAAATTGGTAGCACCATGATATACTTCATCATGGTGTTTTGGTTTTTATAATCATCATAGATACTTGTTAGTCATCAAGGAGGAATCTTATTAAAAGTTATTTACTAACAGGAGCTAGCAGCGATACCGTCTACAAAAACAGCAGTCTATTTTGTCATTAAAATGTAATCCTCTTTCTGATAAGTTAGTGCTATCATACAGGTAAGATTAAAATGAAAGGTGGTACCGCCATGGCAGACTTACTTATTCGTCGTAAAATAAGCTTTTTAAATGACAGAGGCTGGCTCTTTTTGGTTCTTGATAAGAAAAAAGTAAAGGGACGTCTCACGGTTATCCCAGATAGGAAAATCCCTATTCCTGAAGGAGAGCATGAACTCTATGTGACGGATATTTTGGGCTTTACCAGTCCAACGATTACCATTACAGCGAGTGGTCAAGAGACACATCGGGTCCTCATTGGCAACAGGCTGTCTATTATACTTATCATTGCCCTTCTGCTTCTAGCCACCGTCTTCTTAAAATGGTTTCCGCTTATTACCTTACAGGCTAGTTTAGCCACTACGATTGTTGTCGTTATGTGGATTCTCTTCTTCGCCTCTTACTTTCTCTTTCTCAGACATCGTTTGTATACCATCAAGGAAGAAGCTGCTTTGTCCATCCCATAAGGAAAAATTATGACGGGCTATAAAAAATATAGATTTGTCAGGAAAATATTTTGAGGCTATAATAGCTTCCAACAAGTAAAATAAAATGAAGCGCGATAAAAAGATGAGTAAATCAGGCGAAGATTATCAGAGAGCTGCTGTTAGGTGAGAAGCAGCAATCAGAAGCCGATTGAATATGGTCTTGAAGCGAGGTGGGTCAAGTGTTTTGCGAAGCCCATCCGGGAACTCCCGTTACAGGGTCAGGGTATTTCTTAAAGAGTACTTTTGCCGATTTTCTGTAAAAGAAGCCGATTGTATTTGTATGAAAATAAGCAGTGCCCGCAAAGAGGGGCAGCTGTCATTGTCCAAATAAGGTGGTACCGCGGAAGAAGCACTTTCGTCCTTATCCTGCTGACAAGCAAAGGAAGGACAAGGTGCTTTTTGTCTTCTCCAAATACATACAGAAAGGATAGACTTGTCGGCCTGCAAATGCTGATACGCCATAAAAATCAAAAGCAGTAAGGCTAAACCGTTCCAGCGGCGCATCCTTTTGATTTCCAAAGCGTATGAGCAGTCCGAAACTTTTGACAAGCTGCAAAGGAGAAGATATGTTTTTCGATTTTCATTATCTGCTGAGTCTGTTTCCTCAAATTATCAAAGCCTTTCCCATTACGTTTTTTATCGTTGTCGTATCAACGGCAGTCGGTTTGATTTTGGGTTTGCTGCTGGCTGTTATCCGATTAGAGAAGGTTCCTGTTTTAAATCAGCTGACTATTGTTTATACCTCTTTTGTTCAAGGGACTCCAGTTATCGTACAGCTCTTTATCGTCTATTATGGAGTGCCTTACCTCTTATCTCTGTTTGGTCTTGATACTTCAGGAATTAGCAAGCTGACATTTATGTATATTGCCTACGGGTTGAATTCGGCCGTTTATACGGGTGAGATTATCCGCTCGAGCATTGCCAATGTGCCTAAGAGCCAATTTGATGCAGCTTACTCGCTGGGAATGACCAAGGTTCAGACCTATCGCCATTATATTATTCCTCAGGCTGTTAAAGAGATGATTCCCAACATCGAGCTGTCAATCGTGTCGCTCTTGCAGAATTCCTCTTTGGCGACCTATCTGGGAATTTACGATATTATGGGAAAAGCACAGCTGGTAGGAGCCAATACGGCTCACCAAATTGAGGCTAATATTGACGCAGCTATTATTTTTATTATCTTAAGCATTGCTATTCACCTTGCTTTTAAGACACAGTTTTATCATGAAAAAGAAGAAACCGAAGTTGTTGAAGCAGGTAAATATTCAAATACGGAAAAAGGATTTAAAAAAGGAGAACTAAGCTATGAGTAAATGGAACTGGAAGAAAAGTCTGAGCGGTCTTGCGGTTTTGGCCCTGATTGGAGGCGGTCTCTACTACGGTTTGTCAGGCAACAGTGATTCAGGCGGTGATGACAGCAACAATGCCGATGCCAAAACCATTGTAATCGGGACAGGGTCAAATTTTCGTCCCTTTGTCTATCAGGATGATGAAGGCAATGATACGGGTTATGAGATAGCCTTGCTTAAGGCCATTGATAAGGAACTGCCTCAGTATAAGTTTCAAATTGATCATTATGAATTTTCAAATCTTTTCCCAGCACTTGAAAATGGCAAGATTGACATTGTTGCCAATCAGATTGAATCTAATGACGAACGCCGCGCCGAATACGACTTCAGCGAAGTCGGCTATACCAACTATGACCTGCATATCCAGTCACTGACAGGAGGCTATGAATCCTTGGACGATCTTCAGGGTAAAAAAGTCTACGCTATCGCTGGGGGCAATGCGCCAGCCCTTTTGGAAGCTTATCTGAAAGAGCACCCAGGAGCTTTTGAGATTGTCTATGGCAGCTGGTCGGATCAGGTACTTTTGGAAAATTTCAAAAATGGAACAGTCGATGCCACTCTGGCTACTAAATACACTGTCAATTACACCAACAAGCAGCTGGGTTCAGACTATAAAGCCTCAGAAGCTGCTGTCAACCAGTCGTCAACCTACTATCTTTTCCGAAAAGATGATAAAAATGAGGCTGCGCTTAATAAGGCCGTCAGCAAGGTTCTGAAGCAATTTAAAAAAGACGGCACCTTAAAAAAGCTGTCTGAAAAATACCTCGGCGGCGATTATACAGAATAAGGAGGGGAGGTCTCTATGGATTATCAATTTGTGTGGAAGTGCATTAAGACAGCCTTGGAGTATACGCCCATCACGCTTTACATCAGCCTGGCTGCCTTTGCTTTGGGATTGCTTATTGGCGTGCCTATCGCCCTGATTCGCTTTTACCGGCTGCCCTTTTGGTCCAGGCTCTTTGAATGGCTGACCAATCTGTCAAATAGTATTCCGCTTTTATTGACCCTGACGATTGTTTATCTGCTGACTATTCCGGCGGTGCCTGCAGCCGGCCGTCTCTTAGGTCAAAAGTGGAGCTTTGAGAATTTTCCAAGGGAATGGATTGCCATTGCTGTTTTGGGAATTTTCGCTGTTAATTATGTGTCAGAAGCCATCCGTGCCAGCCTCCTGTCCGTTCCTGAAAATCAGTGGGAGGCTGCAGCATCTGTCGGTCTCAGCCAGCGGCAAACCCTCTTTAGAATTGTTCTGCCTCAGGCTTTTAAGGCCAGTATTCCCGTTTTTGGCAATATTATTACCACGCTGATTAAGGGGTCAGCCTTGGTTTCGGCGGTTTCTGTCGTTGATTTGTTAAATGCGGTGCTGATTGCCAGCCAGATTAATTATAACTATCTGGAAGCTTATATTGCGGCAGCTATTGTCTATTGGGGTATCTGCCTGCTGATTACTTTTATTTTCAAGCAGCTTTCCCAGCTTTCTTTTCAGGGAGGATTTTCGCATGATTAAACTAAGCCACCTCAATCAAACTATCTCAGGCAATACGATTCTCAAGGATGTGTCGCTGAATTTGCCAAAAGGGGAGGTCATCTCAATTATCGGCCCCAGCGGTGCCGGCAAGACGACCTTGATTCGCTGCCTGAATCTATTAAACATCCCAGACAGCGGCGGCATTTCTTATGGTGATAAGGTTATCCAGTTTCCCAAGGTCAGCCGTGACGACTTGAGAGCCATTCGGCAGAATACAGCTATGGTCTTTCAGCAATACGCCCTTTTTATCAATAAAACGGTTTTGCAAAATGTCACTGAAGGCCTGACCATTGCCAGAAAAATTGACCGTAAAGAAGCACAGGAAACTGCCCGATCCCTGTTGGAGAAGGTTGGGCTCTACGATAAGCGCCATGCCTATCCTCATAGTTTATCGGGCGGCCAGCAGCAGCGTGTCGGCATTGCTAGAGCTTTGGCCTTGGACTCAGATTTGATTCTCTTTGACGAGCCGACATCAGCTCTTGACCCCGAAACTATCGGTGATATTTTAGATTTGATTCAGGAGATTGCTCGGGAAAATCAGGATAAAACCATCGTTATCGTCACCCACGAAATGCAGTTTACCCATGATATTTCAGACAGGGTGATCTTCATGGAAGACGGGCAGATTATTGATTCGGGCAGTCCCGAAGCTATTTTCCGCCATCCCGAAAACTCACGGATTCAGACCTTTCTGCGCCGTGTCCGTTACCAATAAAGATTAGAAAGCAGGAATGTTATTATGACAGAAACACTTACGAAAGCAGTTATTGCCCCAGAGCAGCTCTTGCAGACAGCAGAGCAGGCTTATCAGTATATCCAGTCAAAGCGTGTTGAAACCAAGCATGGCATTAAGTATTCTTTAGAAGGCTCTGCTAATTCCGATCCGTATTTCGATGAGATTTCGCTCTACTCAGGCTCTGCGGGCATTATTCACTTTTTACTTCATTTCTATCAGGTCACAGGAAATGAGCAGTACCTGCAGGATGCAGAGGCGGCTTTTCCCTACATCAATTACCGCTGGAAAGAAGCGCGCGAGTTGAGTCTGGCTTTTTCGCCTTGGGCCTTCACTTCAGGTTACACAGGTGTTGCTTTTGCAGCAGCTGAGCTTTACAAATTCACCCAAAAGGAGGTCTATAAGACCTTGGCTGAAGAGATTACTGACGGAGCCATTGCTGATGCCAAGGTGTCAGAAGACGGCGTCGGACGCTACTGGACGGGTTCCTTTGGAATTCTGGCGGATTCTGGGACATTCTTGGAAATTCTGTCACTGGCTGAGCAATTTGACCGTCAGGACTGGCGGGATTTCGCGGTGGAAGCGGGACGTGTCCTGCTTAATAAAGGCCTTGATTATGCGGATGGCGGACGCTATTTTGAAGGTTCGTCCTTTGGCGGTAAGATTATTCCCGGCTTTCCAATCGGGGCAGGCGGCGTGGCCTATACGCTGCTTAAGCTCTATCAGGCCAGCGGAGACAAAGCTTTTCTGGAAGCGACATCTGGTGTCAAAGATTTTTACCACGCTATCTATGAGCATCAGGGGGACACCATCAAACTGCCACACGATTTGCCGAGTGAAGAGCCTGTTCACTATCTGGGCTACTGCGGGGGCAATGCAGGGCTGATTCGTTACTTGTACGAAGATTACAAGTTTAGCCATGATGAGGCTAATTTGGCTGAGATTGAGCAATTAATCCAGTCAATTGTTGATTTGGGAGCGCCGGAGGAGCATTCGGCCGGCTACTGGCACACGGTTGCCTACTGCTGCGGCAGTGCTGGTTTTCTCAATGCCTTTCTCAGTGTTTGGCAGATAACGGATAAGGACAAGTATCTGGACTATGCTAAACGTACCGCTCTGCAATTATTAAAAGACGGTGATTTATATGAAAACGAAGGGAAAACGGCGATTAAATGGGAAGAAGCCTATACTAGGCTGGAGCCGGATAATATTTCCGCCCCAATCGGATTTTACGAAGGAGCAGCAGGAGTTGCTTCGGTCTTACTTCAGCTCTATTCAGCCTTAAAGGGAGACTATCAGGTTTCCCGTATCATTGATGATCCTTTCCCATCTACTTATTAAGGCTTTATTCAGAAAAAGAAATAAAAATTTGTTGTAACTGTTGACGTTATATCCAAAAAGAGGTATACTTTATGGCAAGATTGTTGTAATTATTGTTATTACAACAAAAATTAAAAACAAAAGGAGACTTTTATTATGACTTATCTCATTACAGGTGTGACAGGCGGCTTTGGAGCAGCAGCTCTGACAGCTCTCGCTAAGCAGGCGGACAAAAAGGATATTGCTGTTTTGGTACGCTCTAAGGAGAAAGGCCAGCCTTTTGCAGCAGCCGGTTATGATGTTCGGATTGGTGATTATTCAGATCAGGCGGTTTTGGAAAAAGCTTTCGCAGGCATTGATACGCTTCTCTTTGTATCAGGAGCTCTCGGTCAGGAAGTGGCGCGTGCCGATCAGCATAAGAATGTCGTTGAAGCAGCCAAGGCAGCAGGTGTGAAACACATCGTTTATACCAGCATTTCAAACGGTGACCAATCAACGGCTGTGCTTGCTCCGGATCATATTGTGACCGAAAAACTTCTCAAGGAGTCCGGTCTGGCTTACAAGATTTTGCGAAACAACTGGTATCTGGAAAATGAACTGGATGGCCTGAAAGCAGCGGCAGTCGGCCAGGATTTCGTGTATGCGGGCGGTGAGGGCAAGTCAGGCTGGGCCCTTCGCCGTGAATACGCAGAAGCAGCTGCTAATGCTCTGGTGCAGCCATTTACCGACAATAAAATCTACGAATTAGCCGGCAGGCAGCTGACCTACGCAGAACTTGCCCAAGCACTCAAGGCAGCCACAGGAGCGGATTTCAAGGTTATTTCTCTGTCTGTTGACGATTACAAGGCCGGTCTGGAAAAAGCCGGTTTGCCAGAGGCGGCAGTAGCTATCGTGGCAGGTATTCAGCAGGACATCCGCAATCACCAGCTGGAAGTGGCACACAGTGATTTGGAAACGCTCCTTGGCCACCCACAGTTGCCAATCACAGAAGCCATTAAGGAAGTGTTGGCCTAGGCTGTTCTCATATCATTTCAGAAAAATAAATCCTCTCTCTTGACTGAAATTCAAACTCTGTTGGAGGAGGCTGAGGCCATTCTTGTAGGAGTTGGTGCTGGTCTGTCAACGGCAACCGGTCTGACTTATCAGGGTCAGCGTTTTGAGAAGTATTTCGCAGACTTTAAAGAAAAGTATGGCATTACGGATATGTATAGCGGGGGATTTTATCCCTTTAAAACGAAAGCAGAATACTGGGCTTGGTGGAGCCGTCATGTTTGGATCAATCGGTACGAACCTGCAGCTTTGCCGCCTTATTTGGATTTGTTCAAACTGCTTAAAAGTAAAAATTATTTTGTTCTGACAACAAATGCTGACCATTAGATTCAGAAGGCTGTTGGAAATACAGCAAATTATTTGCACGACTTGGTGCAGAGATAACCCTACGGAGACTAAGCCAGAAGCTTTGGTCTCTTTTTTGGAAAATAGCAGAGCGGCCTGCTTTCTTACGAGGCTGTTAGTTAACTTGTTAGGCAGCAACTGTCTCTTTTTGAACTCAACCTTATTAATCTTTTTATGATACAATATTTGTAATAGACGAAAGATAGACTGCTGAACAGGTTTTCTGATTTGGTACAGTTGGGGGGCGGACTGCCAAGTTTGCTTAGCGGTTCTTTTATAAAAGGCAGGCAAGGAGAAGCTATGAGTGTAAAAGTCATTGCAACAGATATGGATGGTACTTTTTTAACCAATCAAAACGATTATGACAGAAGCCGATTTCTTAGGCTTTTTGAAAAAATGCAGCAAAGAGGCATTCGTTTTGTCAGTATCAGCGGCAATCAGTATTACCAGATTAAGTCCTTCTTTCCGGGCTTAGAGGATAAGATAACCTTTGTTGGTGAAAATGGTGCTTATATTGTTGAAAACGGCCAGTTTTTAAAGAGTCATCGTCTCTCAGAAGAAACGGTCAGGATCGTTCTTGATTATCTGACGGAAAATGAGCTTGATGATGAATTGGTGCTGTGCGGAGAGGCTGCTGCCTATATTTTGCAGTCCTCAGAGCAGGCGGCGAAAGATTTCTTTGCTGTTTACTATACAGAGCTTGAGGAAGTTGCTTCATTTGAGACTTTGCCAGATGATCATTTTATGAAGTTTTCTTTTAACACACCTGAGGATCAGACTTATGCAATCGTTGATGCTCTTAATC
Organism: Streptococcus dentiloxodontae; assembly: GCF_053206925.1. Taxonomy (NCBI): domain Bacteria; kingdom Bacillati; phylum Bacillota; class Bacilli; order Lactobacillales; family Streptococcaceae; genus Streptococcus; species Streptococcus dentiloxodontae. The sequence goes on from NZ_JBRUHR010000008.1 coordinate 59,845, forward strand.
AGCGCTTAGGCAATACAGTTGTGGCAGTGACGAGCGGTCACGGAAATATTGATGTTATTGCTACAGGAGTCAATAAAGGCAGCGCTATGACTTATCTGCTGAATCGCTGGGGACTGACAGGCAATCATTTAGCAGCCTTTGGTGACGGTGGAAATGACTTAGAAATGCTGGACTTGGCTAACTATTCCTATGCCATGGCAAATGGCAGCGAGGATGTCAAAGAAACAGCACGCTTTCTAGCACCCTCAAATGATGACAATGGTGTGCTGCAAGTTATTGAAACTTTGCTGGAAAACTAAGTATTTGACAAAAAACTGCCCCTTAGAATTAAGGAGGGGCAGTTTTTTTAGGGTTAGGAGAATGAAACGAAAATCATGATTTCGCAGAAATTGATTTTCACACAGTCTTTTGATCAAGCCATTATTCTAAAGCGATTCATCTCTTATGTTTCTGTTTTTAGCCGCAATGTTCGTTAGAAAACTAAGCCCACTTCAACACTTTGAAAACGGCTGCTAGCCCCTTTTGCTTTATGTTATAATGGTTTCATGAAAGCACAGGATTTAAACACATTAGTCAGATTTTTAGCGCTGCGGGACATAGCAGAGCTGACACCGCAGTTCTTGAGCGCTTCTTATCATGGTCTTTACCAAGCAGATGTTTTTGTGCTGTTTGGCGGAAGCATTATCGAAGGCGGAGATGTCTTGGCAAAAGCCATTCAAAACAAGCTGGCCAGACATTACCTGATTGTCGGCGGTGCTGGGCATACGACGGATGGGCTGCGCCGGCAGATGGCTCTCCTTTTCCCGGATTTGAACAGTCAGAATCTGACAGAAGCCGAACTTTTTGCGGCTTATATCAGGAGAAACTATCAGCTTACGGCGGATTTGCTGGAGACGCAGTCAACAAACTGCGGCAATAACATCACGCTGATGCTGAACTTGCTTGAAAAATCGCAGATTGAGGCCAAATCCTTTATTCTCTGTCAGGATGCGGCCATGCAGCTGAGAATGTCAGCGACCTTAAAAAAATTCCGGCCGGATGCCTTGATAATCAATTATGCGGCTTATCAGGCTTTCTTTGATGAAACGGCAGAAGATTTGAAACTAACCGGTCATTTTAAAGGCATGTGGGAGACTGAGCGCTATATCAGCCTGCTGATGGGTGAAATTCCTAGGCTTCGGGATGATGAAAGCGGCTATGGTCCCAATGGAGCTGCTTATCTGGCGCACGCAGAGATTCCGCTTGATGTTGAGGCTAGCTTTGCCAGACTGTCCAAAGAGTTTGGAGCTCAGATCAGACAAGCTAATCCCGCTTATAAAAGCGAGGCAAACGATATCTAAACATCGTTCTGACAGCCAAAGGGCGGCAGAAATTGCCGCAGAAAAGGTTAATGAAAATGACGGAGGAAACAATGAAAGAAATAAGTCTGAGAATGGCAGTTGCAGACGATGCCGCGCAGCTTCTTGCCATTTACAGCTATTATGTCGAAAATACCAGTATCACCTTTGAATATGAAACACCCAGCCTTGAAGAATTTCAAGCAAGAATCAGGACAATTTTAGAAAAATTTCCCTACATCGTGGCAGAGGAAGACGGCAAAATTTTGGGCTATGCTTATGCCAGTTCTTTTAAAGAGCGCGCAGCCTATGATTGGACGGTGGAATGGTCTGTCTATCTGGATAAGGAGGCTAGGTCTAAGGGGCTAGGGCAGAAGCTTTATGATAAGCTGACTGCTCTGTTGCGTCAGCAAAATGTCGTTACCATTGAAGCCTGCATTACTTATCCTAACGAAAAAAGCATCCGCTTCCATCAGAAAAACGGATTTAAGGAAGTCGCTCATTTTAACAAGGTTGGTTATAAACTGGGTAAGTGGCATGATGTGGTCTGGTATGAAAAAACGCTCTGCCCGCCTCTTGATCAACCAGAACCTGTCAAATGTCTAAAAGATACTGACGGTCTATTTTAAAACGATAAAAAGGGGAAAAATGAAACAGTTAAAAGAACGCTTTGACACACTCAGCGATGCCATTGTGGCCATTGTCATGACAATTTTGGTCTTGGAAATAGCAGTGCCTGCCAGCAGTAAGGAACTGCCGCATCTGGCAGAGGAGATTGGTCTCTTTTTTGTAGCCTTCGTCATCATCATCAATTTTTGGTACCGCCGCTTTCAGGCTATGCGGGCAACCGAAAAGACGACCTTTTCTGTCTTTGTCATGGACGTTGCTGCTCACGGACTGCTCTCTCTTTACCCGCTTGCAGTTAAGATGCTGGCAGAATACGATGACAAATGGATTGCTATTCTTTTCTTTGGGTTTATTAACCTGATGACTGCCTTTCTTGTTAACCGCATGACTTATGATTTGGGAATGCAGGCGGTGGGCCAGCTGTCAGAAACCTCGGATGATCGCCGCCAAATGCTGCAAATCTGGCTCAACCGCCGGACGGCAGTCAGCCTCATCTCTGATTTTATGATGATGGGGATTGCCCTTTGTTTTAATACCGTTGGTGTCTATATCTACATTTTGACGCCTTTTCTTGAATTTATTGGGAATTATAAACGCGGCCGCGCTTTGGAAGAAGCCCTCAATGAAGGTCAAACCTTCAAAGAAATGCTGAGCCGCCGCCTTGAGTCGAACAGTCATCAGGAGCGCCGGACAGCTATCAAAGAAAGGCAGAGACAGCACCGCAAGAAGAATTCGAACCGCTGAGCATCGGCTGCCCTATCGTAATAGTTGATGGGCTGAGCCTTTTAATCCGCTTGACAGCCTAGTCTGATTAGTGTAAAATCATTGTAATCATAAAAGTTACAATGATGTCTTCATCTGTGACAGAATTTGTGCACGGCTGGAGAATCTGAAGCCTGACCGGAAAAGCAAAATGATGATACTCAAAGAAAATCAAAATCAGATTAGGCAACGTCTTAAGAAAATCCGCTAATGCTGGATTTTCTACGCCAAGCTCTATGGAGCTGGCTAAAGACCTTACTAGCTCATTGGTGAAATAATATCGATTTCACCTCCTCGCGTCGCAACGTCTTAAGAAAGTCCGCTAATGCTGGATTTTCTACGCCAAGCTCTATGGAGCTGGCTAAAGACCTTACTAGCTCCTTGGTGAAATAATATCGATTTCACCTCCTCGCGTCGCAACGTCTTAAGAAAATCCGCTAATGCTGGATTTTCTACGCCAAGCTCTATGGAGCTGGCTAAAGACCTTACTAGCTCGTTGGTGAAATAATATCGATTTCACCTCCTCGCGTCGCGACAAGCCGCAGGCAGCTCAAAAGGTCCGGGGGAGCTTTTGAGGTTATGGCAATAAGGAAAGCTTGCCTTTCCTCAAAAAGTATGGCAAGCTGAAGTCAACGACGTATAGTTTTGATTTTCAAAGAGTACGAGCCGTATTTCTGCTCAGGCTTTATACTTTAGAAAGGAATAAACAAGGACTGAACGTTTCTGACGTTAGGAAAATCAGATTTTCCTGCCTATCGCTGCAGCAGCATCCTGTTCTGCTGTCGGCCAGACGCTGAAGTCCTTTGTCGCTTTATTATGCAGCTTTCAAGTCGTTTCACCATTGCCCTGCACATGCTGACGGTGATGGAAATTTTTAAAGAGGACAAGGTCACTAGTGATTTGATGGCCAGCTCTATCGGTGTCAATCCAGTCGTTGTCCGCAGGATTTTGGGTCAGCTCAAAGCAGCCGGTATTGTAGAAGTTAAACGCGGCAGTGGCGGTGCGGCTATTGCCAAACCCTTGATGGAAGTGAGCTTTTTAGATGTCTATAAAGCGGTTGATGCTGTGTCTCAGGAGTCGCTTTTTAAATTTCACGCCAACCCCAACCCAGCCTGCTCAGTTGGAAAGAACATTCATAGCCTTTTGGATGACAGGCTGAAGAACGCTCAGGAGGCTTTGGAAAATCAGCTGCGCAGTCAAACTTTGGAAGATTTAATGGCAGATGCCAAAGAACTTACCCAATAGGTCTTTTCAGAAAAAGGAGATGAGATATGACACCTCACATGCATAAGGTTCAATATTATGAGACAGATCGTATGGGAATTACACACCATTCCAACTATATTCGCTGGATGGAGGAGGCACGTGGCAGTCTTTTAGAACAAATTGGTTTTCCCTATTATAAATTAGAAGAGCTGGGAGTCATTTCCCCTGTAACCTCAGTAACTTGTGACTATAAGTCAACATCAACTTACGCCGATATTATTGCTATTGACGTCAGTGTTGCTAAGGTCAAGGCAGCGCGCTTAAGTTTGGCCTATACGATGACCAATCAAGAAGGAACTTTGGTTTGTCAGGCTAATTCAGAGCACAGCTTTTTATCTAAAAACGGCAGCTTTGTCAATCTCAAAAAAGATTATCCCCTGTTTTACGAGAAGTTAGTAGCATTAAGTCATTAAAAGAGACTGAGCCCAAAATTGATAATTTGAAGAATCTGATTTTTCAGTAAGCCCTAGTTTTTAGTTGTGACCTGAAACAGTCCATTTCTAGGGCGTTTTGAGCTTGTTTCATTTTCCGATTTCAATGGTCTGGGAGAAAAGTTGAACCTACCTTTGCACAGCTCAAAAGCTTCGGGAAATCTTTTGAGGTTGGGAATAGCACTTGCGCAGCAAGTATCAAAAAGCGCCTAATGAACTGTGCAGGGAAACTCTAGATTGACTAAAGCCACTCGGTTACCTCAAATCGTCTACTGGAAGTTTTGAGTCTCAACCACCGCGTCTTACAAGTGAGACGACAAAACTAAAAGGAGCTGGGTACTTGTGAACTGCACCCCAATCGTTAGATTTATTGTCTAACTTTTGGGGGCGGTACATCTGTCCCAGCCTCTTTTAAAAATGCTAACCCTTTTTGAAAGCTATTATGATGGGTAAACAATTTCTTATCTAGCAGCGGTATTTGTTAGAAAGCTTTGTCAGTCTCCTAGAAGTTCTTGATAAATCTTGAAGTCCTTATCGGTAAAGACATTGAAAATCACTTTTTTGACTGTTTTGGCATTCTTTAAAAAGTTTTTAACTGTTGAAGTTGCAATCTGCGCAGCCTTTTCCTGAGGAAAGTGGAAAACACCGGTAGAGATACATGGAAAGGCCACAACCTCAAGACCGTTCTTTTCAGCCAAGGCCAGTGAGGATAAATAAGAACTCATCAGCAGATCTTCCTCAATCTGGTTAGGTTCGCCTGTTATATTAGGTCCAACGGTGTGGATAACAAAGCCCGATGGAAGGTTATAAGCTGGTGTTATCTTGGCGGTTCCAACTGGTTCATCATAACCTTGTTTGGCCATAATATCGTGACAGGTTTGTCGCAGCTGAATTCCTGCATTGGTATGGATAGTATTGTCAATACAATTGTGAAGAGGCTGGAAGCAGCCCAAAAGCTGACGGTTAGCTGCATTAACAATGGCATCAACTTCAAGGCGTGTAATATCTCCCTGCCAAAGATAAAGTCTGTTATCAGCTTTGGTCGGTGTTAAATCATCCATATGAACGATACCGCGCTCTGCTTTTTTAACTTGCAAATAGAGATCCTGAATCGTCATAAATTGGCTGGACGCAGCCATAGGCGGACGTTTGTTAAAAAGTGCATGCAAGAGCTGTTCTTTTTCCTCAGTGCTTTCAGGAATTTCTAAATCATGCAGCTGTACATTTTCTTTCATCAATTCACCAATCAAGTAGGTGGCCATAGCATCTTTGTTCATGATGTCTCTTTTCTATAAGATTGTTTACCACTATTATACTCCCCAGTTCATCTTGGGGCAAGTTTTGTTCATAGACATGCAGAGCTTAATTGATAGGAAACCCTTAAGAGATGATAGGAAATTTTAAAATCCGTAGCAATTTCTTGCAAAGCTCATCAGAATCAACTAGAATAGGGCTACGAAAACATTTTAGGAGGATTTTATATGACTCAAGTCGTTACAGATAAAACATTTGAAGCAGAAACAGCGCAAGGACTTGTTCTTGTGGATTTTTGGGCAACATGGTGCGGTCCTTGTCTCATGCAGGCTCCCATTCTTGAACAATTATCAGAGGAACTGGACGAATCCGAATTGAAAATCGTCAAATTGGATGTAGATGAAAATCCAGACACTGCTCAAAAATTTGGCATTATGTCCATCCCGACCCTTCTCTTTAAAAAAGATGGGCAAGTAGTCAAACAAGTTGCAGGAGTTCATACCAAAGAACAGATTAAAGAATTGGTAGCAGAACTAGGATAAGAAAAATGAGCCCTGACTAGGGCTCATTTTTGGACTTAGTGTCCTTTTTTCTTTTGATGGCGTTTTTGCTGTTTCAACAAGAATTGCGCTTCCTTATAGGCTTGTCGTTTTTGTTTTTTGGCAGCTTTGCGCTCTTTTTTCAGCAGATCATGACTTTCCTGCATGACCTGCTGTGCCTTGGTAGATAGGACAGGCTGTTTTTTAGCACGGCTAATTTCCCTTTGCATCCGTTTTGGATTAACACGCTTATGCTCTTGGAAAATAGCAGAGCTATCCACCTTTACACCAAGCTTCTCCTGCCTATTCATCCAAGAAGACAAGTCTTTGTAGATAAAACGAAAAATATCTTCTTTCTTAGGCTCCTTGCCAAAGACATAACGAAAAGCTTGGTAACCTTGCTTTTTATCTCTATACTCAATGAGAGCAGCCCAAAAGGCACCATCAAAATAAACTGTCATTTTCATGTCAGCCCCTCCAAACTAATAACACATCAATAGATGCGATTGATAAGGGACGACCCGGAGGGAGGGTTACTGACACCGGCTTAGACTGCCAGTGCTTGCAGACTACCAACTGCAATGTGTTTTTATATCTCTCTTATTATAACATAGTCCTAAAGGCAGTCAAAAGAGCTTATCTTAAAAATAAGGAGACAAAAGTTAAATAGTTGATTGCAGATGGCATTAAGTGTAAAATGAGAAAGTAGCAGTGATTTTTATGAATCACATGTTTTAGACTTTGAGATGACTCCAAGCTAAAACCGACGACTTAATGGAAAGGGATAGATGCGTTCAAAAAAGACCATAGCTTAGCGTTGAAGGTTAATTATTTTTTTGAAGTGATCTACTAGGTATTGGATCATGAAAACAACTGTATTTATCAAAGCCGGTCAAGTGGCCGTTGAAAATGTTGACAAACCAAAAATCATTGAGGCAGATGATGCGATTATCCGTGTGGTGCGCTCCTGTGTCTGCGGATCAGACCTTTGGGCCTACAGCGGCCATGATGATAAGGAGTCTGGTTCACAGAACTCAGGCCACGAAGTTATCGGTATCATTGAGGAAGTGGGCTCAGCCATCAATACAGTCAAAAAAGGCGACTTTGTCATTGCGCCTTTCACCCATGGCTGCGGGCATTGTGCGGCCTGCCGGGCTGGATTTGAAGGAGGCTGTCAGGGTCACGACCGCTCGACGAATTTCAGCGGAGGCTATCAGGCGGAGTATGTCCGCTATGCCCATGCCGACTGGTCTTTGGTCAAAATTCCAGGTCAGCCTGAAGACTACAGCGAAGGCATGATTAAATCTTTCCTAGCCTTGGCCGATGTTATGCCGACAGGCTATCATGCGGCGCGCGTGGCCAATGTTCAAAAAGGTGATACGGTTGCTGTTGTTGGTGATGGGGCAGTCGGTCTTTGCGCTGTTATCGCAGCTAAAATGTGCGGCGCTAAACGCATTATCATCATGAGCCGTCACAAGGATCGTCAGGAACTAGCGCTGGAATTTGGAGCTACGGATGTGGTTGAAGAGCGCGGCGAAGAAGGCATTGCCAAAGTTCTTGAGCTGACAAATGGCGACGGCGTTGATGCTGCTCTGGAATGTGTCGGAACCCAGCTGTCCACTGAAACAGCGCTAGCTATTGCCCGTCCAGGCGCAGCCATTGGCCGTGTCGGCGTACCGCATACGAAGGACATCAACCTAGGCGACTATTTCTTCCAAAATGCTATTATTGCAGGCGGACCGGCCTCTGTAACGACCTACGACAAATCTGTCCTTCTGGATGCTGTCCTAAAAGGCGAGATTAATCCGGGCAAGGTCTTCACCCATACTTACAAACTGGATGATGTTGACCGGGCATATAAGGATATGGAAGCCCGTAAAACGATTAAGTCCATGCTGGTGATGGATTAGCGGTTTAAGAACCTGTATTCACAAAATTCATCTGAATGATATAGGTAGAAAAAAAGCGACCGAAAGGTCGCTAAGACGACAGCTGCCGCCGTGGTGATGAGATTGTTGCCCGTTTCGGGCAGCAATCGTGGGGATTTTCGAGACCTTGGGCTCGAAAATTAGGCATGGAACGACCTAGTCGGTCGCTGCCGTCCCCACCACTTAAGGCAGACTGTCACAAAAATTCTTATGAATACAAGTTCTAACTTTTTCTGGAAGTCGGAAATAACCGGCTTCCAGTTTTTGTGTTTTCTGATTGTTATAGACTAAATAACGATATTGCATACAAAATATTAGAAAAAAACAAGCTTGTTGAACTGACCCCAAAAAGTTGGACAAGAAATTATTGAAAGGATTTAGTTCTTCTTTGTTCTCAAAATTTATAGTGATACATCTCTCTTTTTAAAAATGCATAAGCTTAGACACAGAAAAGATACAATATAGATTAAAAGTATTCCTATCGAAAAACTTATACTCATTTCTGGTCTTGGTTGCAAATGATAAATATATAGCGACATATCGCTATTAGCAAATGGTAAATATTTTAACCACTCGATTTTTGCAGCTGCCTCAATCATCGCATTGCCAAACACCATAGTTAATAAGGATATTCCAACTGCTAAAGCACTATTTTTTATTACCGTTGATACAGCAAAAGCAAATGTAGCAAAACTCAAAATCGGAAATATACTCAATCCATATAATTTAATGACTTGTGTTAATGTTGAAAGTTGAACAATTTTTCCTGATTGATTAATAAAGAGGTCAGTAGAACTAATATTGCTAAATCCATATAATATCGTATTTGTCAATCCAGCCGAAACCATTGCTAGCACCAGAGCTGCAACCCCGAATATTACTATTGCAAAGTATTTAGATAGCAGTATCTTAAACCTTGAATGAGGGCGTATTAGCAGCAATTTCATTGTCCCATCAGAGTACTCTCTTGACACAATTTCTGATGCTGATAATATCACTATAAAAATAATGATTTCTATCAACCCAGCTGTTTTGAGCATAACTGATGTTACCGTTTCTTTTGGATTCGGCACATTATTTTCTAAACGGTATTTAGAAATTGTCACCTTATTTTCCGCATCTGATTTTAGTTGAGGTGAGAGATTCATTAACTCTAAACGATTTTTATTAACCTCAATAGTTTTGGTCGCCTCAGCTCTCCAATCCACCTTTTGTTTAAAAGATAAATTTGCAGCTGCTGAGGATCCGATAGTGAATACACATAGAATCGCTAAAGATAACCGTGTTAATTTTCTCGAAAATAATTTCATCAACTCATTTTTTATTAAATTTATCATTATTGCACCTCCAGCATTTCCAAAAAACTATCTTCCAATGTCTTTTGTTTTGCATCAATCCCATAAATCATAATTCCCCTATCAGATAGCATCTTATTGATTACTGGAATCTCTTCTTCGTTCATTTTTAAACTTATTCCGTTTTCCTCTAATGCCAATATATTCTTACCAAATTCATTTAATATTTTTGCTGCATTTTTCACTTCTCGTTTCTCAACTTTTATAAAAACTTCTTCATTATGATTTTTTATAAATTCTTCAGTTTTTTGCACCGTAACTAATTTTCCTTTATGAATAACGCCAACTCGATCGCACATCAACTGCATTTCAGAAAGCAAATGGCTTGATACTAAAACAGCCACCCCTTCATTATGTGCAATATTTTTAAGCTCATTTCTTAATTCATGTATTCCTTCAGGATCCAATCCATTCGTTGGTTCATCTAATATGATTAGCGATGGTTTGTGCATAAGGGCTTGTGCAAGACCTAGTCTTTGACGCATACCCAAGGAATATGTACGTACTTTATCGTTTAGTCGCTCTTCAATTCCAGCTATCTTTGCAGATTCATCTATTCTTTTTTTGTCAATATTAGGATACATTCGTGCAAAATGTTTTAAATTTTGATACCCCGTCATATATTTATATAAATCTGGATTTTCTACTATTGCACCCACATGTGCAATGGCTTTTTTAAAATCTTTTGAAATACTGTATCCATTAATAAAAATGTCACCTTTGCTAACACTAGTTAAACCAACCATCATTCTAATAGTAGTCGTTTTACCAGCGCCATTTGGTCCAAGAAATCCAAATACTTCTCCTCTATTGATTTGAAATGTAAGATTCTCCACTAAAACTTTTTTATCAATTTTTTTAGTGACATTTTTTAATTCAATAACCGGTTTTTGTTCCATCATTTTTCCTCCTTAGTATTCTTTAATACGAATTCATTATAAATTTCCAAAGGAAACAGAAAGGAAACAACCACTAAAATCTCGTCAAACAAAAAGAGATTGGAACAAGGTCCAACCTCAAAAAATACTTACTAATACTCTTTGAAAATCAAAATAAGACGTCGTTAACTTCGCCTTGCCGTACTTTTTGAGGAAAGGCAAGCTTTCCTTATTGCCATAACCTCAAAAGCTCCCCCAGACCTTTTGAGCTATCTGCGGCTCGTTGCGACGCGAGGAGGTGAAATCGATATTATTTCACCAAGGAGCTAGTAAGGTTTTTAGCCAGCTCCATAGAGCTTATACTCTTTGAAAATCAAAACGATACGTCGTTGACTTCAGCTTGCCGTACGCCAGTACAGCCTGCGCTTTGTCGCCTAGTCTAATTTTGATTTTCTTAAGACGTTGCCTAGTCTAAGAACCTGTATTCACAAAATTCATCTGAATGATATAGGTAGAAAAAAGCGACCGAAAGGTCGCTAAGACGACAGTTGCTGCCGTGGTGATGAGATTGTTGCCCGTTCCGGGCAGCAATCGTGGGGATTTTCGAGACCTTAGGCTCGAAAATTAGGCATGGAACGACGCAGTCGGTCGCTGCTGTCCCCACCACTTAAGGCAGACTGTCACAAAAATTCTTATGAATACAAGTTCTAATATATTTTGTTATTTTTCAGCAATGGGTAATTTGATAATAAATGTAGTGCCAATCCCCAGTTTACTTTCAACATTTATAATTCCTTCATGTAACTCAACTATTTGTTTTACTATCGCCATACCTAAACCAGTTCCGCCAACGTGAACCTCTGTAGAAGTTCCCCTGTAATATCTTTCAAAAAGATGTGTCAATTCTTCTTTGGTCATACCATTTCCGTTATCGATAATTTTAACAATGAGTTCTTTCTCATCATCAATGATTACCATTTTTATTTTTGTCTTTTCTGGATTATGTGTTACCGCATTTATTAACAGATTTGAAAAAGCACGAATTAATAGTAGTTTATCACCTTGAATAGAGATTTGTTTTTTTTCAGAATAAAACTCAAAACTATTATTATTGTTTGGAGAGTTCGTCATTTCCGCAAGCACTCTACGCAAAGTCTCTACCATTTCAATCTTTTCTCGCTTTAATTGTAACGAAAAATCATTGTTTGCACTAAAAACTAAACCTAAATCATCAATTAATTCCCTAATATAGTCTGCCTTAGTTTTGATAATCGAGAGAAATTTTTCCTTTTCTTCTTCTGTCCATTCATGTTCTTCAGATAAAAGCATTTCTGTGTAACCAGAAATATAAGATAAGGGTGTTTTTAGGTCATGCGTTACTCCAGCAGCCCAAACCTCTCTTTGTTTTTCAAATGCTGCTCTTTTTAATTCATTTTCCTTAAGAGTTTGAGATAAAACGTTTAAATTTTCATATACTTCTTTGTACAATCGATTTGACGGATTTACTTTGTTTTGAAAATTATCATAGTTTCCAGATGCTAGCTTCTTTATCCCAACTATAATCCTTGTCATTGGGTACGCTACATAGTATCCATAAAAAATGCAATAAATAATGTAAATTATAAAAGTGCCTATTACTACTGTACTCTTATGAATTCCAGAATAATCTGCATTTACAAAATCCCAGTTCTTGAAGTACATGGAAATGATTACTGGTATTGATACAAACAGGAATAACAATATTTGGTGGATGATGAAGTTGAAGGTAAATCGTAAGACTATTTTCCCATCTTTTAACCAAAAGTTCATGTTACTTCACTTCCTTATTATCTACTAATTTATACCCAATACCTCTCAGATTAATTATTATCTCAGGCTTGCTCATATCTTTTTCTATTTTTTTTCGTATCCTGCCTACATGAACTGAGACTGTTTTGTCATCTCCAAGGCTATCCAAACCCCATATTTTTTCATATAACTGTTCCGATGTAAATACTTGATTCGGGTGTTCAGCAAAAAACAACAATAACTCATATTCTTTAGCAGGAAAATAAATCTCCTCCCCATCAACTAATACTTGTGCCGCCATTTTATCAATAAGTACATTTGCAAATTTAATCGTTTTTTCATTTTCATTCGATATTAATTTCTTAAATTGCTCATTGCGCCTAAATTGAACCTTTATTCTTGCAACCACTTCCAGAGGGTTAAAAGGTTTTGTAATATAATCGTCCCCTCCTATGCCTAAACCTGTAAGTTTATCTAAATCACTGGTTTTTGCTGTTAAGAAAAGAATAGGGGCAGCAGTATAATTTCTTGCCTTTGTACACACTTCAAATCCATTTATATCTGGCAGCATGACATCTAGCAAGATTAATTCATAATTCTTTTCTTTTATTTTTTCAATCGCATCTTTACCCGTGTAAGCAACATCAATATTAAAAAAACCTTCTTTTTTTAATATTGTCTCTATCATTTCAGCGATTCCCTTTTCGTCATCAACTATTAATAGTTTATTGTCATCCATAAATTACCTCATTGTAAAAATCACTTTTTTGTTTTTCTGATCACTCTATTGCAATAACTAACCAAAACAGTGTCTACTGATTAATTTTTTGGACTAATCGATCATCGTGACATTCAGAATTTTGACACCATCTTAAGTTAGTTTCCTGCTCAGCTTCCCGTAAAAAATCATGAAAAGGCAACCGCTTTCTAAGAACAATGAATTTCTGTTGTTCATCTGTCAGATTATCGACCGTTTTAGTTAGTATAATCAATTCAATGTTTTTGATTTTCAAAGAGTATTATATGACAGTCCTAGAGACTTTTATCCCAGACTCTTAGGCCGCTGCGGCGACTGGCTTTAGGAATCTTCCGCTGTTTCCTGCAGATTGATAAAAAGTTGTCTTTATTGTTTCAAAACGACATGACGATATTGTCTTTTTCGGGGAAAAGGAGCAATTCTTTACGTCTCCTGTCTGCCGTTAATACCGGATTTTTTCCATAGCTGCATCTGCTTGTCATCGTCTTCTTCAAGGAGAAGAACGTCTTCCCCCTTTTCTCGCCGGCGCTTGATGTTGTCCTTACCCCAAATGCACATCAGATTAATAATCTGGTTAGCGGTTCGGCCGTAATCGATGATGAAGTACTCCACTTTAGGAGGCAGCTGGTTATAGGCAACTCTTATGACAATGTCATCTTTCTCCAGTTCTTTCAATTGCTGGATAAGAACTTTTTGAGAGATGCCGGGAATTAGCCGCTGAAGCTCACCGGTTCTTTTAGGACCAGACATTAAGAGGCAAATTATCAGAGCCTTCCATTTGCCGCCAAGGATGTCAAGTGTTGCTTCGATACCAAGATTGTATTTTTTCAAATCATCACCTCCGTTTTTTTATTATAACACGTTTCATAAAAGCTGACAGTACTTACTTTGAGGTAAGTTATTAACTGACTTTATTGTGTGTATTTACATTTTGATTTGGCTGCTTTACAATGAAAATGAACGGAAGGTTCAGTAAAGTAAAAGCGAGGTATCTTTATGAAAACACTGGTTATTATCGCTCATCCCGACATAGAGCAGGCAAAAGTCAATAAAAGATGGAAACAGGAACTGCAAAAGTATCCTCAGGATATCGTCATTCACGACTTGTATCAGACCTATCCTGACTGGGCTATTGACGTTTCAGTGGAACAAAGATTATTGGAGCAGCATGATAGAATTATCTTTCAATTCCCGATTTACTGGTATAGCTATCCGCCCTTGCTGAAAAAGTGGTTTGATGATGTCTTCACACATGGCTGGGCTTACGGTTCAAAAGGGAAGAAACTGGTCGGAAAAAAGCTTGGCTTAGCCATGTCCATCGGAGACAAAAAAGAAAATTATACCGAGTCAGGTGGTGTTGGCTTTACGGTAGACGAAATTACCGTACCTTTTAAGGCAGCAGCTAACCACGTGGGTGCTAATCTCTTACCTTATTTTGCTGTATTTGGGATATCATTTGAAGCGACTGACAAGGATATTGCGGCAAGTGCAGAGGACTACATTGCCCATCTTTACGGCCGTTCCTGATGGCTGTGGGTTCAGGAAAGATCTCTTGTATAGATAAAATAAGGAATTACCACCGTCTTGTCTTCTATTTTTTGCAGCTTGCGGGTCTGTATCAGGTATTTTGACAAAAAATCGCCCTTTGAGTTAATCTCAAAAACAGCGAATGGATCAATGGTTTTAAAAATGAAAACGCCTCTCTTGGATGTCCAACTGGTAAGAGAGGCATTTTATTTTGTCACTACTGAAGTCCCATGAGTTTTCTAAATTCTGGGATGCGCTGCAGCTGAGGAAAAACAGCCATGGTCACGACGATACGCAAGGGGATCTCAAAGATTTTGATCCAGCGGCCGGCTAAGTACTGCACCCAAAATGGTGTCCCAAAATAAATCTGAACGAGCAGTGGTGTCAGGATAAAGACCGAAAAAATCATATTAATAAGAGTGGCTATGGTGACATAAGTCCAGTCTTTTTTAGAAGACCAGCTCAGCGATTTTTTATAGAAGAAAAAGCCATAAATAAAGCCTTGAATGGCCTCCATGAGAGTCCACCAAATGATAAAGTTACCGGCATTGGGCGATAAAAAGATATCCAGCAAATCAAGCAGACCTAAACTGAAAAAACCAAGCACAGGTCCGGCGACAGCGCCGATAACGCTGTCAATAATAAAGGTAAATGAAATGACCAGTTGATTTGGGATAACCGTGATAGAAAATTTAGCGACAATGAAGGCTAAAGCTATCAGCATGGCTAAGGTCACCAAACGTTGACTGGTCATTTTGGGTAATGCAACTAATGATTTCATGAAAAAAGGCTCCTTTTTATGTGGAGCTGTTGAATCAAGTTATCTTGACAACAGCGGATGCAATGATTCACCGCGCATGAGCTTCGTTGTGTGACGACATCCCATTCACACACACTTAACGCGAATCACCTACTCTGTGCAAAGTAAACTTTGCTCTTTTATTTTAGCATAATGAATCCCTTAAAGACAGCCCTATACAGAAATAAAAAAGCATGCTAAGCAAAGCCAAAGAATATTCAAACCGTTTGCTTCTGCTTAGATCGAAGAGCCCAAGCCCTTTCTAAAAACGATTCAGACTTTTACTGCCAAGTTTCTTCATCTGGACGCAGGCCTTTTTTAGCGATCTTAGAAACATGGCGATTGCCTGCAACATAAAAGCAGAGTGCTTCGTTTCGCCAACGATCTGTGCAGGTGACACCGATCCGAGGACGCAGGGCAATCTGGCGCGGCTACCGTTCTTTACGCAGCTGCAGCGCCGAATCCCCTAGATCTTCCCCGTCAAAATCTTTACCAATCCCAACAAATCGTGTTAATTTTCCTGGTCCGTTTGCCAAGAGCTCTCCTTGATCTGTCTCCAGAGCCCGAATCAGCACAGTCTCAGCAATATCCTGTGACCTTGTGACTAGATTGAGCAACTGATGCCCATAGATTTGATAAACATACTAGTGTCCAGCTGGTAAGTACGTCAATTCATTTTGAGGTGTCCTGCGGTCATTGGCCCTGTGACAAGCACTGTTCTTACACCCTAGATAGGCTTCCGTTTCTACGATCCTACCCAAAAAGCATCCATTCAAGTATAAAGCTATTCCAAGCATGGCCTTGGCCGTTGCCACTGTATCTGTTGTCATCAGTTTTTGAAAATCCTTTGCTAGCATAGCCTGATTATACCAGCTATTAAAGCCATCCGTCGGCCAGTCACTTACTTACTACAGTTTCTAGCAGCCTGCACCGTTTTTGCAGACAGAGTAGTCGTTCTTATTAAAAAGAGTTGACGTATTAGTATAATAAGTATATACTATTTATATTAAATAGAGTAACCACGCGTACTTTATTTAAAATAACATTTTTATATAGGAGGCTACTATGACATCTTGTTTTAAAGATAAGAACATCCTTATTACTGGCGGTAGCAGCGGTATTGGTCTAGCAGGGGCGCGTCGGATTATTAATGAAGGTGGTCGTGTGCTACTGACAGGACTTAATCCTGAACGTTTGGCTGCAGCCCAAGACGAATTTGGAGACAGCGCCTATGTCTTGTCAAATGATGCTGCCTCGATAGATATCAGTGATTTAGTCGCAGCAGTTGAGGCTTTTGGTTCTCTGGACGGCCTTTGGCTCAATGCAGGTTACAGCACGATTGCCCTTCCCCAAGAGATAGAGGCGCAGGACTTTGATCAGATGATGGCTACCAATGTACGGGGACCCATGCTGCAATTTGCTGCCTTACTGCCTTATTTAAACTCCAATTCTTCAGTACTTGTGACAACCTCGACGGCTGTCTATGAGGGTGGAGCACTGACAAGTCTATACGGAGCGACCAAGGGTGCTCTGACCTCTGCTGCGCGGTCATGGGCTAATGTTTTAGCTAAGCGTGGTATTCGTGTCAATACCCTTGTTCCAGGTCCTATCGAAAGCAATTTCAAGCATTTCCTAACCCCTGAACAACAAGTCGTCTACGATAAGTCCGTTGCTGATCGTGTTCCCCTAGGGCGCATAGGAACAGCGGACGAGGCGGCAGCAGTGGCTCTGTTCCTATTGTCAGATGACGCTTCTTTTGTGACGGGAAGCCAGTACGTAGTAGATGGCGGCTTATCAACTCTCTAAATTTATGATATGATTAAAGGACAGTATAAAAATAGGAGTATCAGATGTCTTATTCCCCGTCCTTTTCTCAATCAGTTGAAATTATCCTCTATATCGCCATCAAATCAGAGGCCGAACAATACAAATACCTCTCCATTCAAACAATTGCTGAAAAATTAGCCATTCCGGTTCCAAGTCTTAAAAGATTGGTCGCCTTGTTGAAAAACCAAGGGTTGATCACTTCAAAAACGGGTGTTTCGGGCGGTTTGATGTTATCAAAAGATGTGGAGGATATTAGCTTATTTGATATCTTTCAAGCAGTGGAAGGCAGTAAAAAACCTCTATTTAATTTTTATCAAGGTTTTGATGTTACTGCGTTTGAGCATGCTCATCAAGTTGAACAGCAGCTTCATCGATTAGGAGAGACATTGTCAGAAGCAGAAGAAGCCATGCTTTTTGTTTTGAAATCTAAAACGGTGAAAGATATCATGAATAGTAAATAAAAAATCAGGCCCCCACAAGCTTGATTTTTTATTTAAAATGTGATTTCATCCCTTCCAAATAAGACGCTATCATCTTCTTTTGGGGGCTTGCCATAGGATAACGGTCGAAGTCATCTTTTGCTACCCAGCGCAGTTCCTTGTCGGCTGTTAACTCTGCCTCACCCGTAAAACCTTCCAACAGTTCAATCTGCCATTTTTGGTGGCTGAAAGTGTGTTTGACACTGGCAAAGTTCTGGTCTGTCCAGTTTGGTTTGATTTTATAGTCTTGCTCAAAAACGGTCTTCTGTGACACTGTTTCCAGCAGGGTATCTTCGCTTTCAAATAAATCCAGCTGTTTTCCGACAAAATTGGTTTCCATTATCGGAAAGGACCAAAATCCCCCTAAAAGTTTGCCTTTAATATTTTTCTCCAGAAGAAACTCGCCTTTTTGATTTCGTAGGACAAAGGCTTGAATTTGCAGAGGCCGCGGCTTTTTCTTGGGTTCTTTGATAGGGTATTTATCATAAGTTTCATGCAAATAGGCTGCGCAGAAAGCTCTGATAGGACTTTCATCAGGTCTGGGATTCTTAGCGGATTCGATATCAGTGCCCAGATCCATAAGTGCCTGATTGAAATCTCCCGGACGGTCTGGATCAATAAGTTCCTCCATGATAGCCTGAAAAATCTTGCGGTTTTTGGGATCTCCGATGTCGTAATCAACTTCAAATAACCTAGCCATCACACGCATCACATTGCCATCTACAGCAGGTTCAGGCAAGTCAAAAGCGATACTGGCAATGGCACCAGCGGTGTAGGGACCGATTCCTTTCAGCGCAGCAATTTCGTCATATGTATTTGGGAATTGTCCCTGATGGTCTGTCATAATTTGCTGGGCTGCTGTTTGCATATTGCGAACACGTGAATAATAACCCAACCCCTCCCAAACTTTGAGCAGTTTTTCCTCAGGAGCGTCAGCCAATTTTTCAATTGTAGGAAAGCACTCCAGAAAATGCTGGTAGTAAGGAATAACAGTGGCAACCTGTGTTTGCTGGAGCATAATTTCACTAATCCAGATATGATAAGGGTTCTTGGTTCTGCGCCAAGGCAAGTTGCGTTTTTCACGGTCATACCAGCTTAGAAGTGTTCGGCGAAAGGAAGCAATGGTTTCCTTTTGCCACATATCAATGCCGTAATCTTTTAAATCAACTTTTTTCACCATAAAGCAATTATAACAAAAATACAAAAAATAGAAGAAAAATCTTGACAAAAGAAACCGCTTACAATATAATGTAAGTATAAGGAATAAGAAGTATCAAGGAGGCAACATCCATGATGATTCAAAATATTTCTAGGTATAAAAACGGAGATTAAAAGCTTCGGATAATCAGTAGGCAAACAAAAGACTTTATGGAAGATTAATTATTGTTTAGTAGGCGAGATAAGGCCTTAAGAGGTGATGGCAATGCTTAACATGAATAAATCTCGGTACAGAAATGGTGATTAGAAGCTTGAGTTCTAAATGATCCAGAAAGTGTTGCAATGAATTGTATTGATATTAAGTGAACTGTGATTTTAAGTTTAAATCTTGCAAAAGTACTGGAGGGATGGCTTATGTTGATGTTTGATGTGAGTCGTTATAAAAATGGAGACAATCTCGTCTAGCCATTCAGTTTTTATGCAGTAAGTGCAATGTTTTTGGCAGAAGGTTGTGATACCAATGACAAAAGATAAAAGTGTCCGATTTCGGCTCTTTGTCAACTGTAGTGGGTGACTTATAACTAAGCACGAGAGAGAATCAGATTGGTTCTCTCTCTTTGCATGTTCAAAGCGATAAGAATTTTAGTTTTAAAGTTTTTGAAGTTTCGAAA